>JACVIW010000042.1 GCA_015711695.1 Candidatus Geohydrothermomicrobium daggyaiense | reverse complement strand
GGACGGTATCAAGATAATGCTCGCTCGGATAAATGTATCTGTGGCGCCACCTTGCGATTTCTTTGAGCGATTTTCTCTCCTCAAAAGTTATCGCCAGTGTCTCAAATTCAGCTTCGAGCCCGTCATCAGTTTGCCCTACAAGAAGATAGCGAACTCCGCGTGCATATAATTTCTTCACCATATCCGGCGCATCGACATCCCTATCCTCGACTGGAAGATCCCAGGGAACCGGTCTTACGTAAAGCACATCCCCTTCATGAAGCCAGCAGAAATAAGGACCGGCATCCACCGCCACGGTTTCGCCTGGCGCGTTCTGTGCAAACCATCTCGCGGCATCAACCATTCCAGCTCCGCCATGATCATCCGCAAATGCGAGGTAGTTTTCCCGTATAACCCGGTTAGATCTCGCGATAAAATGGGCAAGAATTGAAGAAACAGCGGCAATAACGAACACAAGAGCAAGCATGTTACGCAAAAAAGCCAGATTATTTCCCTGGCTGGAACCACCTTCCGACAGATTTATCGTTTTCTCTCTGGCTTTCCGAATCAGGCTGTACACTTCCGCGAGAAGGAAGCCTGTGAATAGGGTCCCCACCACACTTGCGGGCGCCATAAATCTCTCATAGGTGTAGTACCAGAGCATATGGAAGAAAACGAAACAGGTGAAGTACAAAGCGAGAATCAAAAAAGGTTTCCATCTTTTTTTGAGAAGAGCCGCAAAAGCACCCAGATACATCAGGATTTGTAGTGGTGAGCTCAAAAAACTCTGAAAAGCATAAAACTTGAACCTGTGCCTTATAATCTCAAGAGACATACGCTCGTATTGCTCGTATTCTTTTTTGTAAGCGGTAACCAAACCCGCGGCTATCATATTCCTTACAACATAAATCCCTATAGGTAAACCGAAAAGAAAAAGCATCAAAAAAGGCTCCCACCAGGAAATTTTTCCCTCTTTGAAGTAAAGAATGACGATAAGCACAGCAACAGGAAAAAATAGGGCCCCCTCCCATCTGGTAAGAAAAGCAAGCCCGCCCAGCAAAGATCCGGTCAATCTTCTCTGAGGAGAAGACTTCGTCATGCCGGTAAGTATCAAATACAGACCCGCGATGAAAAGAAAAGTAAAAAGGCCCTCGGTCATCGGCAGGCATGTCCACCTTAAAAAAGTCGGCACGAAGCCCAGAAAAACGCTAGCAATTATTCCTGTCGTTTTGTTGAAAAGCTCTTTGCCAATAAGGTAGGTCAGAGGAATACATAAAGACGCTGACACAACTGAAATTAAACCGGCTGCCTTCTCTAAATCCCGCGTAAGGTAACCGAAAAGCCATATAAATAAAGGAAAACCGGGCAGGTATTTGGTATGTATAGCGCCCCTGACAGTATAAGAAAAACTACTCCTTATTGACCTTGCAAGAATAAGGAAGTAATAACTGTCAGCGGTGTATTCAGAATGAAGCGAAAGATAGTGAATCCGCACGATAACTGCCGAGATGGTTAAAACGGCAAGAAATAACATGTGCCATTTTCTAATTAGAAAATTCGCTGCGCTACTCCCCTTATGTTCAACATCTTTTTTGGGGGTCTCAAAATCAAGCACTTACTCCCTCCAGAAAGACTTTCCTTTAGAACATTTTTTTGAAGCAATCATCGGGTCAACCGCATATTCAACTTACAAGGTTATTGCCTCAAGACGTTCGGTAACAAGCCTCGCCACATTTTCCCAGTGGTTGGTTCCGCCAATTATGTCCGACTTCTTATGCGCTTCTGCTTTCAATAATTCCCCGTTGACATACGCGGTCCTTAGTTTCCGCTTTAGATCATCCCTGTGAGCGTCAATCCACATCAAACCTGGTTTCGGTGAGGGAATTTGCGAGCACCTTACCCCGATTACGGAAAGTCCGTCAATAAATTCCCTCGCGGAGCCCCAATCAGGAACAATAACCGGCACCCCGCAGGCAAGAGAGGATAAGACTTTGAGGGAATTTTCGGAACTCCTGTCAACAACAACAACGCAGTCGGCGGATTTCAAGAGGCTCGGTTTCTGATATAGGGGTATCCGTTGATCCATTATGAAAACCACATGAGCTCTTCCTGGCGGAATCGCGATTTTTTCAACCTCACTTTCGACATTTACGGAGCTAAAAACGGGCCAGCCTTTTTTATTTTTAAAGTCAGTCACGAGTTCTTCGCCATCTGCAGTTTCAATGTTCAAGAGGAGCACAACGTTTTCATGAGCATCAAATTCCTCTGTAAAAGCCTCAACGAGCGTTCGGGCGCATGATTCCTCTCCCCATCTGGTGGAGCAAAAGAAAGTGAACCTTCCGGAAAGGGCATAAGATCTTATCCCCGGATGGTAGTAATTGACGTCGATACCGAAAGGCACGACAAAAATATCCTTTTTGACCCCGGAATCCTCAGCGGCTAGCTTTTGAAAACCTGATGGAACCCAAACCTCGTCCATCAAGTTCAATCTTTCAGCCAAATCATCGGGAAAACCGCTATAAGGCGTAAATGTATAGGCTATATTGTATCTGCCATCACGCGGTAATATTTCCTCCCCGGGACAGAATAGTACGACTGGCCTTTCGCTATCCCGGTCTCTGCTTTTCAACTGGTTCAAAAGAAAATCATCGAACTCAAGCTTTTCCGCATCCGAGCAAGAGGTAACACTCACTTCAACCCCTGCTCTATCAAGCGCGTGTATTATTTTCTGGCTGATTTCATATGATACACTTCGCGGGGAAAACCTGGAGCTCCAGGTAACCTTTTGTCTGTAGCGCTTGTTAAAGTATTCTTGCCATTTTGAAATAAAAATATCCCTCGAACGCTTGAAGTTGGAAGAAAAATCAGCGCGGTTCAAAGCCGTCGAGACGTTCTCATGGTGTTTGACCGTGACAGAACCGCAGCAAAAAACCCTGAATCCAGCTTTCTTGGCTTTGAGGCAGTAATCTGTGTCCTCATAATAGGAAAAGTAATCCTCATCGAGCGGACCTATAGCATCAATCACCGCTCTTTTTATGTAAACGCAAGCAAAAATGACACCCTCCACCTCTCTGTCAGAAGTGTACTGACCTATGTCAACCTCTCCACCGGGATACTCCTGACCCCAGTAACTGGGCCTCGGCATATAGGTCCCGGCATGAACCAGAAGCCCGTCACTGTTTATTAATCTGCAGCCTGCTATACCGATATCGGGGGATGAATAGACAAGACGCTGCAGCCTTTCAAGCCAGTCAGGCTGAATGATCTCCGTATCGTTATTCAGGAGAACAACATCATAAGACGTACTTTTTATGCCGACGTTGTTGCCTCTGACGAAACCAAGGTTTACTCCGTTTTCGATAACCCTGATTCCCTTGATGGATTTCAGGTAATCGACAGTTCCGTCAGTGCTTCCATTATCAACAACTATGACCTCGAACCGTGGGTGCGTGGACTTCTGGAGAACGCTTTCAATGCATCTCCGAGTGTATTTGAGCCCATTCCAAGTCAGCACGATCACGCTAACCGGTTTGTAGTCGTTCACTCTTCACCACCTTCAGTATCCGCTCTATGTGGGTCTCTTTCTCCTACGGAGTTTAATCCTCGAATTTCCGAAACCCTCGCCTCCAGCTCACAGACTCGCTTTTCGAGATCGTCAATGCAGTGGCATATCTCAAATAGCCCTCTGGTCAAAAGCATATTGAATCTTCTGATCTGGTCGACAATAGGGTTGATGTACCATGCCGTGAAAAAACGAGTTAAACGTTTAAAAGACACAGCAAGCCACCCGAGAAACTTTCGGTTAGAACCTATTTCTATCTCGCTATCTATCTCCCAGGAATGCGCTATTCTTTCCAGTTCTCTTTCGAGAGATTTTGATCCGGGAGGGTATAAAAATGAGATGTTTGGCGCTTTTTCCTGCCCGCCGCTTGAGAGTTCGCCAACAAGCCTGTGCGGTGATGAGAGAACCCTGTTTACCTCGTCCATAAGACGCTTGACCTCATCTGATTCCTGCCGCAATTTACCTCACCCCACATAGTTCCCGATATAGAGAGCTCAAAACAGCGTATTTCCTGTCCCATGTGTACTCTCTGAGAACTTTTTCTTTTCCCTCAAGCCCGAGTTTTCTCGCGAATTTGCGATCAACAAGTGTCTTCTTTATTGCGACCGCCAGTTCTCTCTCATTTCCAAACGGGACAAGAATGCCATCAACGCCATCTCTGATAACTCCAGGAATTCCACCCGCCCGTGCGCCAATGACAGGCTTCGCATAGAACCAGGATTCCAGAAGCACTATGCCGAAAGAATCGGATCTCGAGGGAAGAACCAAAACACTTGTAGCGTCGAGAAGGTCGCGCTTATCATCCTCAGTCACGTAATCCAGCAGAAGACAATTCGAGCGAACATCATTACCGAGTTTTGAGAAAAAGTTCTTGAAATCCTCGATCTCCGCACCGGCCAGAACCAGGGTGGAAGGGTTACCCGTTGACCAGAGCATCGTCATTGCGTTCACAAGGTGAAACGTACCTTTATCGTAAGTCTTCGGACCAATATAGCAAACTATCGGTCCGGCTATACCGTATTTTTTTCTGAATCTCTCACCCTTGCCACCCTCAAGTTCCCGAGGATTGATACCCATCCCCAGTAGAAGTATTTTTTCCGGGCTAAAGCCTGCCTCAAGAAGGAAATCCCTCTCGATATGCGTCTGGGTGATGATCCTGTCCGCTTTGCTTAGAAGCGATAGTTGATGTTTGCGTGTATAGTTCTTTCTCACCTCATCATTTTCTTTCTCACCAAGGTGAATAAACGGTGAGTAAACCAGAGGAATATTCTGTCTCCTGGCTATAAGATATGCCGCGTAAAGTATTGAGTCATAAGGGAGCGCGGTTGCATGAACTATGTCGAATCTCTGGGATCTGCGAATCTCAAGCATTAAGCCAGGCAGGATAGGCGAAGGAAAGGAAAACAGGGACTTAGCAGCAGTTGAGGGAAGTTTACCCAGTATTTTTTGAGCTTGAGGTTGTTTAGGCAGCTTCCTTACCGCGAAACGTTTAATGGTAACGCCGTTTCTTGTCTCAAACGGTTTGTTTATTCTCTCCTTGTTCTTTAGCCAGAAGTGCTGTATGTCTATTGCATCAGTGGTGAATACCACGACCTGATTTCCATCTGCGGCAAGTCTCTCGCTAATCTCAGTGAAATATTTCTCCGAGCCACCGAGAGCCGGCCAGTATCGATGTATTATGTGAAGGCACCTCAAAACTACGATCCCCCCGTAAATTCAAACGCGATAATCCTCTACGCTCTATGGCGTAAATCCTTTCGTGCCTTGCTCGCTATCAGGCAAGTTTAACACACGCCAGTTTTATCAAACGCGATAGCGCACTACCTTAACAAGGCAGTTTCTCTACTTTATATGTCTACTTTATATGTATAATAAGTTTTAAATATCCCTCATTTGTAGTTTCAACCGGAGCTATTTATCTCCTTCAACCTTATTTCATGTAACTGCCCCAGCTAATACTCAGGAACAAACAGAGCAAAAGAAGATGTTCATAACTTAGCCATAATTACTTGCGCATTGGCAAATAAACCTGATGGAATCAAGCGACAAGAAAAACGAGTCCGAGAATTCTCAATGTCCAACAATAGATCTAACTAAGGTTACTCAAACAGATACAGTGGTATAATCCTCATACTGTTAGCCCTGGATTTATACACGGAATTCCCGGAGGTGTCATTTGGCCGCGGAAATGAGATTCATCTTTGAAGGAAGCGGCATTGATCCGGAGTGGCTTGCCACCGAAATTCAAAAACGAGTGGAAGAAAGGCGTTTATCGGGATTGTTCACCCATCAGGTGGAGTCAAAGCTTGAAACGCCACTTATCCCTGATCAAGAGACGCAGCGCTTATCGCCGATAGAACAACTTCATTTCTCAACTGAAAGGGCGCTTTCAAACTGGGAGGTCACTCCCGCATATCCAATTGCGACGCAAAAGAAACTGCTCGCGCCTGTGATAATTTTCCTTAAACGAATTCTCAGGCTCTGGGCGAGAATTGCTGTTGGTCCCATTATCCGAAGACAGTCAATCTTCAACAGAGACGTTTCAAGTGCCCTGGATGCGGTAAGAAAAGAAGCTCTAGCGAGGAAGGCGCGGGAAAGGGCGGATGAGGAAGATCTGTGCTACCTTGCAGAATGCATGACAGATCCCTGGGAGACCGCGCAGTTTTCTGAAGAATGCGCACGACTACTTAAAGGGTCCAACGTTATCTTCATACTCGGTCCCTCCCCTCGTTCCCTTGTTGAAACACTCGAACGCGAAGGGGCTAACGTTGTGAGGGTTTTTTCAAGTGACGCTTGGAACATCGGCGGCGCTGAATACAAAAAGTTGAGAGAGGCTCCCGCGATGTTCCTTGAAAGGATTAGCGAAAATTCCCTTGAAGCACTTGTTATACCAGAACTCGCTTTCTGGCTACGTCCCGAAAAGCTCATGAGAATAATCCGAATGTCGTATCTTGCGCTTAAATATGGCGGTCGAATCGCTATATTCGTAAGGTCGTTCGCAAATGGTTCTTTTTGTCCCTGGTGTTCACCCGATGTCATGGTCCGCGCCCTGGAAAAGGCTGGATTCTCAAAAGTTGAGATAAAATCATTTAATTATGAAAAGGCGAACAAGGGGTTCATCGCACACGGACAAAAACCTCCGGAGGATTAACTGGTGAATTCGGTTTCTTCTGATTTTTCTCCCCTCTTCGTTGTCCCCCGTTACGGTGAAGATATTGTGGGCGGAGCGGAGGAGCTTGCTCGCCGCTTTGCGGAAGAACTCTTGCGCAGGGGAACCCCCGTTACAGTGGCAACAACCTGCGCACGGGATCACCACACTTGGAGCAACCATTATCCGGAAGGAAGCCATCTCATAAACGGAGTGCGTGTCATTCGCTTTAAGGCAGAGACGAAGATTGCAGACCATGAAATCGGCCGCATAGGTCAGATAATCGCCAGCGGAGAGAAGGTGGATGAGAAAGACGAAAAGCGATGGCTCCTTTCGGTTGTATCAAGTCCGGATTTAATCGAATTCCTCAGGCTTGAGGGACGCGCTTTCTCACATATCATCCTTCTTCCTTACCTGTATGGAACCACCTACCTCGGCGCACAGATTTATCCGGAGAAGTCATACATCATCCCTTGCCTTCACGACGAGCCTTACGCTTATCTATCAAGCGTCAGGGAGACTCTGCTGTCTGTGAAGGGTCTTATCTTCAACAGCAACGCCGAGATGTCTCTTGCGAAAAACATTCTTGGCGAAGGCATTCAGGGAAGCGTTGTTGGTCTTGGGTTTTCCAGACCACGATATGACGCCGCCGCTTTTTTCAACCGCTATCCAATTCGGGGCGATTTCATCCTTTATGCCGGCAGACGCGAAGAGGGTAAACAGACTCCACTTCTTATCCGTTATTTCAGGCGATATCTTCTCGAAACAGGCGGGGACTTATCCCTCGTTCTCATAGGGTCAGGTAAAGTGGGTATACCATATGATAGTCTCGCAGTGATACATGATCTAGGGATGTTAACACAGCGTGAGAAATGGGACTGTTACGCCGCTTCTTTCGTTTTCTGTCAGCCTTCTGTTAACGAGAGTTTTTCGATTGTGCTCCTCGAGTCCTGGCTCTGCGGTAAACCTTGCATTGTTAACGGACAATGCGCGGTAACAGCCGACCACGTGAGAAGAAGTGGTGGCGGCATCGCTTTTAACAACTACGAGGAGTTCGCAGAAGGTTTGGCTCTTCTTTTGGAAAACCGTTCTCTGGCTTACGCGCTCGGTGAAGCCGGACGACGTTATGTCCTGTCCGAGTATAACTGGGATTCCGTCATCGCCCGGCTCAAAAAAGCATTGGGGGTACCATGAGAATACATCAGCTATGCGCAAGAATGGAATACGGTGACGCTGTGAGCAGTCACGTTCTCGAGATCCATAAAACCCTGGAGACATGGAACTATGAATCAAGAGTATTCGCGGGGACAAGAGACGAGTTCGGGAAAAGCGTGGCTTTCCCTGACACGCAATATCAGGAGTTTATCAACAACAGGCACGACATTCTTATCTATCACTACTCAATTTACACACCCAACATCAGACTGTACCAGCGCTCGAAAAACAGAAAAATATTCATATACCACAACATCACTCCACCTGAGTTCTTCGAACCCTATGATACCGGAGTGGCCGGGTTGCTCAGGCTCGGTAGAGAAATTATCAAAGATTTAAACATCTGTGAGGTTGCTGCGGGTGACTCTGAGTTCAACAGAAAAGAGCTCATTGATTCTGGCTTTATGCCCGAGACAACTTTTGTACTGCCCATATTCGTGAATTACCACAGGCTGGTCGAAAAAGCAAAAGGGGGCGCGTGGAACAAAGCAAGGGAGGATTTCAGGATTATCTTCGTCGGGAGAATTGTTCCCAACAAAAGGATAGAGGACCTCATCAGGGCTTTTTACTATTACAGAACCTGCATAAACCCTCAGTCCTCACTGGTGATCGTGGGCGCATCCTGGATTGAGAGATACGATGAGGAATTAAGGTGGCTTGTCGACAGTCTCGGGCTTTCGGAAGCCGTGCACCTGACGGGAAGGGTCTCTGAGGAAAGGCTAGCCTCGATTTACGCGTCAAGCGACCTATTTCTCTCCATGAGCGAACACGAGGGTTTCTGCGTACCTCTGGTGGAGAGCATGGCTTTCGGTATTCCTATTCTGGCTTATTCTTCTACCGCTGTAGCGGAGACGCTCGGAGGCGCTGGAGTGATGTTCCATGAGAAAATATTTCCTATGATAGGCGAAATGATTGAAATTATACGTGAATATCCACATTTGAGAGAAAAGATAATTAGCGCGGAAAAGCAAAGACTCAAGCATTTCTCCTTAGAGTCAACGAGGGCAAAGCTTAAAGAGCTCATTGAAACAATAACGGGGTGATGAATTGTTCGTTTCTCGAGAAAACGATCCTATAACTGTCAAAGGAAATTCCGCATTCGTCCCGTTCGTTTGTAAAAACAGCATTGACTTTCTCACGGTTAGCGTTAGTCCTTACGATAAAAGCGATAACCCGAAAAGCGCCTGTGGAACATGGCATTTCAATGAAATTCCTCCCGGGGAAAATGTCCTCGAGGTCCGGATGCCCACTGTGGACCTGCACTCACTTGCTGTAAAAACCCAGGACGGCAACACTATCATGCCCACTTCATACTCGCCTGGAGAGGCGATCCTGACGCCTCTTTTCATGGTCGTCTTGACTTCCACCGATTTCAATTCTACCTACACTCTTCGAATCACGGACACCCAAGTCCTGAAAGATTACTACGAGCGAGAATCTCATAAAGACTCTTACCGTGAATCATCAGCAGATGAGCACCCATTTTTTACGAGTTTTCACAATGCGAGAATGCGCACGCTTTCAAAACTATTCCAGAAATATATCATGCCTGGTAGCCGTGTTCTCGACGTTGGATCGGGCTACAGCATGTTTTTCCTCATCGGCGACGACTGGCAATTCGAGATAACCTGCTGCGACATTGACATTCCCGCTCTTGAGAAGATGAGAAAACTCAAACCTGAATGGGAGTGGGTCGCCGCTGATGCGCAGAACCTTCCTTGGGAAGAAGGCCACTTCGACGCCGTTTACGCGGGAGAAATAATCGAACATATGCCAGAGCCGGGGGCAGCCCTGCGAGAATGGTCAAGGGTTTTAAGACCCGGAGGAATTCTCATTCTCACCACACCCAATAAAGACAGGATACTTTCAAGGGCAAGAGGGGAGGTAGTCCCGGTGCATAATGAGCACATCAGAGAATTGAACATGAAGGAGATTAAATCATTGCTTGGAAAAGTTGGGTTTGAAATAATTGAAAAAACCGGTATCTACCTTGAGTTTCTCATCAACTGGTGGAGACCGCGTTCAATGAGAACAGACATTCTTACGTCGAGATTCACAAATCCCAGGCTTTCGTCTCTTTACAGAATCGCAATGGAAATGGGAAGAATAGCTCCTTCACTTGCTTTCGACATAATCGTTGTTGGCAGAAAATATATCGGGGTTTAAACTTTGACCACAAGAATCTACGCAGGTGCTAAAAATTAAGCGCTATCTGATTTTGCTTGATAATGAGCGCAATTTAAAGGAAAACGAAGTGCATATCGGCCCTAAAAACCAAAAAATAGGTTTATAAGCCTTATAAACGAAAAGAAAAATAACGGTGTATAATTTTTCAAACGGGTTTTCCTCAAAACGGAACGGGATACTCTCATCCGGCGAGGCTCAATTACACAATTATTGCACCTTTAAAGAAAATGAGCGGTAATTTCATTGTGAAAGCAAAAAGCCAGAACAGGCGGATAAGTGGACGCGTGTCTGGCGCGATAACCATCATTGTTTCAATCTGCTTGACCATTATGGCGGTTTTTGGCCATGCGATTATGCGATTCGGGAATACGGAAAAAGCTTATTCAGCAAGTTCCTTAAGGTGGTCATGGCAGGCACCGTTCCCTCATGGAAATCACATAACCGGAATCAGCTTTTCGAACTCTAACGCGCCTGTTTTCGTGGCGGTTAGCTACATGGGAAGGGTTATATTCTCCCGCGATGGTGGAGCAAACTGGGTGATATCAAATTCAGGCACCGATAAGCATCTTTTTGACGTCTCGCTTTATCAAGGAAAAACGGCATGGGCGGTTGGCAGCGAGGGCACGGTTTTGAAATCCTCGGACGGTGGATGGACATGGACAGCCCAGACAAGCAACACCACAAAAAATCTCTGGGGCGTTTGCGCTGTGGACTCCTCCTGTGCATGGGCTGTGGGGGATAATGGAACCATACTGAAAACAACAAACGGCGGTGCAACCTGGACACAGCAGGTATCGGGCGTAACCGAGCATCTGATGGATATTTCGGCGGTCAACTCTTCCATCGCTTACGCAACCGGCTATGCGGGCGTGGTGCTGAAGACAACTAACGGGGGAGCATCATGGACCAGGCTTTCGTCTGGCATTTCGGTGCACCTTACCAGTTTGGATGCGGTCGACGAGAATACTGTTTGGGCCGTCGGCAATTTCGGTACAATCATCAAAACCACGAACGGTGGTCAGGACTGGAATTCCCAGCCGAGCGGCACTTTCAACAATCTTGAGGACATTGACGCTCCTGACGCAAACAACGCTTGGGTAGTAGGGTGGGGCGGAACGGTTCTGAGAACAACAAACGGCGGGTCTTCGTGGACGCCTCATTCTAGTGGGACAACGAAGATTCTCACAAGTGTGGCATCAACAGATAGCGCTCACGCCTGGGTAGCAGGGAACTATGGTGTAATTATCGCAACAGGTGATGGAGGCGCAAACTGGTCAAACTTCCAGAAAAACCTCACGCAGATACTGCTAAGCGTTGACTCGCCCAACAGTACGGTCGCCTGGGCAGTTGGTTATGGAGGGCAAATATTAAAGACCTCAAACGGAGGAATCACGTGGAGCGCGCAATCGAGCGGCACAACCCAGGCGCTTAGATGTGTCACCGCCGTTGATGAGCAGACCGCCTGGGCAGTGGGATGGAATGGAGCCATAATCAAAACCGTGAACGGGGGCGACAACTGGATATCGCAGTCAAGCGGAACAACAAAGGCTTTACGAGGTATCTCGGCTATTAATACGAACGTGGCATGGGTCGTGGGCTATGACGGGACGATACTTAAAACGATAAACGGTGGGTCCAGCTGGATCGCCCAAACGAGCGGAGTGAACGTGCATCTTCTTGCCGTGAGCGCCGTTGATTCAAACATCGCCTACGCAGTCGGCGTCGGCGGGACAATCCTGAAAACAACAAACGGCGGAAGCACATGGGTATTACAATCGAGCGGAGTCACGTCTGAACTGCACGCCGTTTACGCCCTCGATGCATCGGCAATTTATGCCGCGGGTCAGTACGGGGTAATTTTGAAGACAACCAACGGTGGCGCCTCCTGGAATCAACTTGCGAGTGGAACTTCAGAATGGTTCAGTTCAATCGCGGCGGTTGACTCAAACACCCTTTTCGCAGCGGCAAGTAAAGGCGTAATAGTAAAAACTTCAAACGCTGGCTCTTCCTGGAGCCTCGAGCAAACAGGCTCTTCATGCGAATTTCGTGGTATCACCGTGCTCGACTCCCTAAACGTCCTCGCTGTGGGAGATTTTAAAGAGGAAAACGTAGGAACGATCTTAAGAGGGTCGGGAAATTACCCTTCGGTAAGTGCCTGCGCTCCCGCTTCCGCGCCGCGGGGGACAAGCCTTGAGCTTGAGATATCCGGATCAGGCACACGCTTCATCCAGGGATTAAGCAGGACAGTCATATCGAAAGCGAGCGTTGTCGTTAATTCAACCCATGTCGTAAGCCCAACAAAACTCATAGCGGATATAACAATTCCTATCGAAACACCACCGGGTCCATGTCACGTTAATATTCTGACCGGGAGTGAGAACCCGGACCCGCTCATTTCAGGGTTCACAGTTTTAGAATCAAACGCTCCACCTCCAATCATCGCGTCCATCTCACCCACCTCCGGAGTAAAGGGCTCAACCGTCACCTTAAATGGCGAGGAATTCGGTTCTACAAGAGGATCATCGTACGTGAAATTCGGCACGGTTAAAGCATCTGAATATTCTTCCTGGTCTAATACACAGATAAAGGTGAAGGTACCCGGGGGAATATCTCAGAAAGTGCAGATAACCGTGACAACTGCTGGCGGGACGTCCAATTCCAAGACGTTCAGCGTGATACCAACCCTGTCGTCCATAACACCAACATCAGCGCGAA
>MU158454.1:2868-13044 GCA_015711695.1 Candidatus Geohydrothermomicrobium daggyaiense | reverse complement strand
CCTTTTTCTTCTCCTCAAGAATGACGTCGAATGGGTCTCTTTCTTCTTTTCTCTGGGGCTTCAAGCCAAGAACAACATCACCAAACATCGCCACGAATCTCCGATAGCAATCCCATGCGAACCTCGGATTGCCAGTTTTTGACGCAAGTCCTTCAACAGAAGCATCGTTCAACCCGAGGTTTAAGACAGTGTCCATCATTCCGGGCATACTTGCTCTTGCTCCAGACCTCACCGAAACGAGAAGCGGATCATTCTGATCACCTAGGCGCTTGTCCATCTTCTCCTCAAGCCTTCTTAAATGCTCGGTAATTTCCTCACGTAAACCAGGCGGGAATTCTCCATAACGGGAAAAATAAACGCAAGCCTCGGTAGTGATAGTAAAGCCGGGAGGCACAGGAATTCCTATTGCGGTCATCTCAGCGAGGTTAGCTCCTTTTCCACCAAGAAGTTCCCTCATGTCTTTGTTGCCTTCTTCGAAATCATAAACATATTTTTTCTCTGCCACTCCTATCCAACCTCCTGATCAATTTTCGACTGCAATCACAAAAGCGACACCAGCGCATTACACGCTCGCGAAACTGCCCTTTGCCTTTACATAACACTCCCTAAACATTATCACTTACTGTTGTGACTTCAAGCTGGCAAAAAATTCCTCAGTTGCCCGAATATTGCACCCATTAATCCCATCGCAGTCTTGAAAAATCGCAAACAGCTTCGAAAAGCGAGACAACCTTTTTAAGAAGCGAGAGCCTTGCTACTCTTAACCGCTCATTTTTATCCATTATAAGGACTTCATCAAAAAGCCTATCAACAGGTTCACAAAACACTCCCAGCTGCTTAAACGCGGCATCAAAATCCAGCGTCTTTAAGGCTTTATCCAGAAAAGGCTCAGATTCCTCAATAAGGCCCAGTATTCGAGCTTCAACAGGCGCATTCAGCAATTCGCGGTCAAGGTAAATGTCAGCGTGCGCCCTGGAAAGGTTATTACATCTTTCGTACGCGGTATATAGCCTCTCAAGTATTCCACTTGCTCGCGCTTTTTCAAGAGACTCAAGTAAAAGATAAGCCCTGCGTGGTCTCAACCAGTGTTTTGCAAGCACAGCCTGAATATGGTCATACCTGAAGCCTTTCTCCTCAAAATAGACACGCTCGCGTCCTTTGAAAAACTCACTGAAAGCATTCATCGCCGAAGGGCTCCATTTAAAACCATGCGCCTCATCCTCTATTGCTCGGGCGGCGCGGGAAACTGCTTCCGCCACGTCAAGGTCAAGCCCAGCCGACGTCAATATGGTCAGGATTCCAAGCACCTGCCTGCGCAAAGCATAAGGGTCCTCAGAACCTGTAGGAACGTGGCCGAGCCCAAAGGAAGCGGCAAGATTGTCTATTTTTTCAGCAAGAGATAGAAGTATACCCTCCTCACTCGCTGGAAAATCATCCCAACTCTTTCTCGGTAGATATTGCTCGTAAATTGCGCGCGCGGTTCTTTCGTCTTCTCCGTCCTCAAGCGCGTAAATGGAACCCACCACGCCCTGAAGATCGGGAAACTCTACCACCATGTGAGTAACAAGATCGCACTTTGACAGCAACGCGGCTCTTGAAGCCCTCACTTTGATCATTTCATCAAAAGAGAAAACATCGGCAAGGTAGCGAACAAGATTCTCAAGCCTTGACGTTTTCTCCCTCATGCTGCCAAGTTCTGATTGATAAACAACCTTTTCGAGTTTTCCAAGTCTTTCTATGAGTTTTTGTTTCCTGTCCTCGTGATAGAAGAAATCAGCGTCAGCGAGCCTTGCCGCTATAACCCTTTCATGACCCCTTTTTATGGTCTCGGCGTACATTTCATCCCCGTTGTGAACGACAATAAAAAGCGCCTTGAGTAATCCATCCTCTCCCTCTACGGGAAAATACCTCTGGTGTGACTGGAGAACATGCTTTATCACATCGCGCGGAAGAGAAAGATACTCCTCAGAGAAAGACCCAAGCAAAACCCCGGGCTTCTCGACAAGCTGGACCACTTCATCCATCACTCTCTCATCAAGAACAGGTTTCGAGTGAACGGCGGCGCACAGCTTGTGCGCCTGTTTCGTTATTTCCTCTTTTCTCTTATGATGAGACACGATCACGCGGTGCTCAGCGAGAAGTTCCTCATACGTAAGGGGATTGTCAATAGTGATTTTTTCCTTCGAAAGACATCGGTGTCCGAACGTGTAGTTCGATGAGGTCACATTCCCAAACCCTGCCTTTACAGTCTTACCATCAGCCACCGCGAGAAGCCATCTAACCGGTCTGCTGAAGCGTTCATCACCATTTCCCCACCTCATCGACTTTGAAAATTTAATCGAGTTTACGACTTCCCCAATAATTTCCGGCAGGAGTTCGAAAGATGGCTTCCCTGGAATCTCTTTAACCGCGAACACATACGGTCCTCTGTCCGTTTCTTCAACAACGAGGTCGTTGACCTCGACTCCTTGGGATCTGGCAAAACCCCGGGCAGCCTCAGTCCATTCGCCATCCCTTAATTTGGCAGACGCAAGCGACGGTCCTTTTTTCTTTGAAAAAGAACTTTTACTTGACGAAGGAATGCCAAATAACAGCACTGCGATCCTTCTCGGAGTACCGAAAACTTTCATCTCATCGAATGCCAGACCGTAAGAATCAAGAAGCGCCGGCATAATACTTTCAACCTGCTCGATCGCGTCGTACACTGCATTAGCAGGCATTTCCTCCGTTCCAATTTCAAAAACAAGGTCCAATTCGCACCTCACTGATTCTTCCTGGCGCTAACCGAAAGCAGCGGATACTCGAGCTCTTCGCGCCACTGGAGATATAGCCTCGCGCATTCCCTTGCTAAAGCTCGTACCCTTCCTATGTATGAGGTCCTCTCGGTAACGCTAATCGCGCCTCTCGCGTCCAGGAGATTGAATATATGTGAGCATTTAAGACACATGTCATATGCGGGGAATACCAGACCCTGCGAAGAAAGTGTTCTGGATTCTTCCTCAAAATCATTAAAAAGCCGGAACAGCAACTCCGTGCGCGCCACCTCGAATGAATATTTAGACCATTGAACTTCCATGGCTTTGAAAAGTTCCCCGTAGGTCATTTCAGCATTCCAGTGAACATCGAATACATTGTCAACGTTTTGGACGTACATGGAAATCCTTTCGAGCCCGTAAGTTATCTCCGCTGAAACCGGTCGGCAATCGTAACCCCCTACCTGCTGAAAATAGGTGAACTGGGTTATCTCCATTCCGTCAAGCCAGATCTCCCAACCCAAACCCCACGCGCCAAGAGTGGGAGATTCCCAGTCATCTTCAACCAGCCGAATATCGTGCTCTTCCGGGTTAATTCCGAGCGCGCGCAAGCTCTCAATGTAAACATCAATAATATCGTCTGGAGATGGCTTCGCTATAACCTGAAACTGGAAGTGCCTGCCCACTCTGTTGGGATTTTCAGCATATCTGCCATCGGCAGGTCTTCTCGATGGCTGGACATAAGCAACCCGCCAGGGTTCCGGGCCAAGACAGCGAAGCATTGTGTCGGGGTGAAAAGTACCGGCGCCAACCTCAACGTCATAAGGTTGGCTGATCAAAAATCCCTTTTCAGACCAGTATTCTTGAAGCGCGAAAATTATATCCTGAAGATACATCTGCCTCCAATCTAACAATCCTACAAGCCAAGCATAACAACCCTATAGACAATCACTTAAGAAAGCCGAAGAAAAAAGGATAAAGCGCAAACCCCATAAAACTGGAAATCAACGACAATTCTAAACCCTTCTTCCAGTACAATAAACCGGCGATCACCACGAGAGATGTAACGAAAAAGAATGAGACTAAAGCAGCCGTCGTGACTTTTTCAGCTCCTCCCCGGCTGATCTGGAAAAAGTATAAGAACGCTATAGCCGCGGTTAGAACAATGCCTGAGATGTGAGGTTCTATTTTGAGTTTTTCTCTATAGCGTGAGAAAATCCAGACAAACCCGGAGAAAATCATAACCAGGAAAAGGAATTGATTTTGCGTGGCGAAGCCCGCATAGTGAAGTGAGTACTTCCAGACTGCATACTTCATTTCATCGGAGGTGCCTGTACCCGCAAATTTCACAATCAAAGCTGCCGCGGCGAGAGGAGCAAAAACTGCTACGCTCCATATAAGGGCGCGCAAAAACCATCGAATATTAAAGACGCTATTAGACTGGCCGGAGAACAGGCTGTTAAGTAGAGGCGTTTCAAGGTCTGTTCTCCTGACGATATTCAACCCGATGAAAAGGAATAAAGCGCCCTGAATCAGGGCCATAAACATATAATAAAAGATGAAGACACCGAATGTGGGCTTTACAGGTTTAACTGGCTTTTTTTTCTCGTGTTCCGCGATCTTTTTTTCCCCTTTGATTGCTTTGTGCTCCTTTTCCCATTTCTTCAACTCAACTCGATATTCTCTGGAACTTTCCTTATACTGTTCACCAACAACATCCATCCATAAGGGATATTGAAGGAGAATGGAAACAATCACCAAAACGAGCATCGCCTGGAACACCTTCATCTCTAGGGTTCCGGACCTTATAAGGTTGAATCCTGGCTGCACCCTTTTCGAATCTTTACCGAACATTTCATCTTTATCTTTTAGCCGGTTTTTTTCATTATCCCGAACCGCTTGAGCACTTTTGCGTGCAGGCTTCTTTGATCTGGCATTGCCACTTTTACCTGAAGCTGGCTTACCCCTCGCGTAAGAAGGCTTTAAACCTGAAACAGTTTTTTTCTTTTTCGACCCGTGTGCTCGTGCCAAAAGACCCCCTCAAAAGAAAATAACTAAAACAACAGATTCAACACATTTTTCTGAACCACATCCCATACCCAACCAAGAAGCGTCTTGCATATTGTATAACACTCAAACCAGCCTGGATTTAAATTGTAAGTCATGCGTTTGGGGCCGAATTCACAAACTTTCATCGAACTGTTTATAAACCTATAAACCAACCTATAAACCGAAAACCTTTCTCTTATTAATTAAAGAAAAATCAGCAGAAAAACCGGCCTGGTTTCTTGCATAAACACGATATGTAAGTCAATACATAAAACTAAAAGTATAAAATAGAGCATGATTCTTAATATGGACGATTAATATGGACAAAAAATCTGAACTGGAGGTATGAGATGTTTGATTTCCTTCTTACAAAAGAGCAAAAAGATCTTCGCGAGGAAATAAGGGATTTCACGCGTTCCATTGACAGGCAATACATTCTTGACATGGATGCTGAAAAAATTCAGTATCCCAAAGAGATATTGATTGAAGCCGCGAAGCGGAACCTGCTTGGCTTGAGATTCCCTAAGGAATATGGCGGAAGAGGACTCGGGTGGGTAGAAGAGTGTATTGCACTTGAGGAAATGTCCACCCTTGGAATCCCGCCGGCGTGTCTTTATGCGCTTGTGTCAATCGTCGGGGAGTGCATATACAAATTCGGAACCGAAGAGCAAAAACAAAAATATCTCAAGCCAACAATTGAGGGCAAACTTTTCTGTGCGGAAGCTCTAACGGAACCGCGGGGCGGCTCGGATTTCTTCGGCGCAACAACCACCGCGAAGAAGGAAAACGGTCAATACGTGATTCACGGGCAAAAAAGATTCATCGTTGGCGCAAAAGGTGCTGACTACTTCATGGTATATGCTAAGACCGCCCCCGAGAATCCTCCGAGAGATAGCCTTTCTTGCTTTCTCGTCGACAGAAACGACGATGTTGAGGTAAAGCATGTTTACGGTCTTATGGGAGCTCGCGGAGGCGGAACCGGGAGAGTGCTATTCCGGAACACCAAAGTCCCGGCAGAAAATCTCGTGGGAAAAGAGAACGAAGGCGGAAAAATTTTCTATCGAATGATGATTCCCGAAAGGTTGACCTCCGCTGCCGGGGCACTTGGTGGGGCAAGAGCGGCGCTCGAGGTGGCAATGAGATATTCCACCAGAAGAAAAGCCTTCGGGATGAGGATAAAGGATTTTCAGGGAGTCTCTTTCAAGGTGGCTGAGTCCATTACCGAGCTCGATGCCGCAAGAGCTCTTGTTTATGCAACAGCCTGCGCCATCGATAGCGAAGTTCCCCATGGTGTGCAAAGAAGAATGGTTTCAGAGGCAAAGAAGTTCGCGACCGAGATGTCCTGGAAAGTGATAAATCACGCGATGCAGATAATGGGTGGCATCGGTTATACAAATGTCTATCCCATCGAAAGGGCGCTGCGAGACTGCAGATTGATTATGATATGGACCGGAACTAATGAAATCATGAACCTCATCATCCAGCATGAGTTATACAAGGAGATGGCAAGCGGTAAACCCGCAGGCCGCGATACCGAGTTTGACGCGCCGGAAGCGTTCAATGAGGAGGAAAAAATTTACGAATAAGCTCGCTTGCGATATGGTTTCGCACGGGAATTCCCGGACCTTTCTCAGGAGCACCAGACCCGCCCGGTTAGGGGTTATTTTGTTGAATTAGCTCCTGAGGAAGAGGCGAATACTTGGAAGGCTCCCTAAAAAGAAAACGCTTATTGAAATCAGAGAAGGTCAGAACAGCATCCATATACATCTTATCCCCAGGTTCAGCATATCCGAGCTCAATGAGGTCGTTAGTGACCTTCGCCTCGATGCTTGTCATGGATCTCTTGATTAAGAAATCTTTCTTTCTTACGTAGAAATCGAACACAACCTTCATGTCCTCGAGCTCGTCTATGCTCCTCACCTGCTTGCCCGTTGGGTCCTTTAGAAGCTCATTGACACCGGGAAGCTTTACCAGTTCTTTCATGTTGGGGACACCTCTTACGTGATAAACAGGTTCACCATCAATCCTGGTATCTCCGAGCTTATTTATTTTCTTAAATGTCTTAATATATTGCGAAAAAGAAAGAGCCTGGGTCACAGGGGGTGAGGTTTCTACCGATCCCGTGGATTCATACCAGTACCCCGCTAATTGCCAAAACTGCTTCTCTCCTATTTTCAGCATTGCAAGATTGGCGCCAGTGGGAAGCGTTACAAATATGCGAAAGTTGCCAGTCCTGAAATCATATTCACCGGTTGCGCGATGAACAAACACCTGTTTTTCCACTTTGCCCTCGCGTATCGGAGCCCGTGGAAGCCGCATTTTTTGTTCGAGAGTAAAACGCGCGGTCTCCATCTTTTTTTCTGAAGAACGCGCTTTCTTAAGAATCGTTTCTGCCCCAGGTCCACAACCAGAGGCAACAATTATAAAAGCAGCCAAAATCAAAATCACTGCAGGAATCAGGAATTTTCTCAAAACCGTCACCCTTTCGCTTCTAAAGAAAATTAAAGACCTTTCAACTGTAAAACGCCTTTTCCCCTTTATGGTAACCGGGGCTTTGTTCAACTTATCCCAGTGCCTCACCAACATACAAGCAACGCCGGATTTTCGCGTGATAAATACATATTAAAGAGATAAAAACTGTATTCAGAACAAGCACCCATTAAAATTCAAAGATGGCATCAACCCTTTTACAACCGTCTAATAAAAATTCAGTCGAAATCCCCGATAACCTTTAAAATTCCCTTTGAATGTGAATTTCGATTTGAGTCAATGGAAGTGCTTAACGATAGTAAGTGTAAGGAAATCGCAAAAGCGGTAGCGAAATTTTACTAAAAGCAGAACAATTATCGTAAAATTGTGCATGTAGTGCCGGTCGCGGAACTTTATCTTAAGAGAGAAAACGAATTGTGGATGGTTACGCAGGAAAGTTTTTGAATATCAACCTGAATAGCGGTATAGGTAAAGAGTTCTTAATCCCCGAGGAAATCATTCAAAAATACCTCGGCGGCAAAGGGCTCGGAGTATGGTTGCTATATCAGGGACTTGAGCCACACATTGATCCGCTGGGACCGGAAAATGTCCTACTTTTAATAACAGGACCTTTAACGGGAGTCGGGATACCGGCATTCAACCATTTGTCAATCTGCACTAAATCCCCACTTACCGGAACCTTCGTGGACGCGGCGTTGGGCGGAGATTTTGCCATAAAACTAAAGTCGTGCGGTTATGACGGCATCATCCTCAGAGGTAAGTCGCCGAAACCGGTAATAATCGACATAACCGTTGGAAAGTGGAAAATCAGGAATGCTGGAGCGCTCTGGGGAACAAATGTGGTGCAAGCCCAGGAGCTGCTTTCAAGCAAAGTCGCAAGCACCATATGCATAGGACCCGCCGGAGAGAACCTTGTAAGGTACGCGACAATCGTCTCAGGAGAGCACACCGCTCAACGCGGGGGTGTTGGAGCGGTAATGGGTTCTAAACTCGTCAAGGCGATACGAGTCGGCGGAGACTTCGAAACGCCCGTATTTGACCGCGACCGCCTTAAAAAGCCGCTGGAATCTATAAAGAGAAAGCTCAAGCTTTCAGCCGAAACGCTCGGCACTCAAGCTATTCGAACTCTTGCCATTTGCAATACGAGAGGCGTCCTTCCTACAAGAAATTTTACAAGCGGAACTTTTGACAGGTACGCGAAAGTAACCGCAGAAACCCTGCGCGCCCAGGTTAAAAGAAAGGCTTTTGACTGCCCCGGATGCCCGATTCTTTGTACAACGGAAATAAAAATCCCGACAAAATCCGGCGCTCTTAAGATAAAGGGACCCGGGTATCAGTCGCTCGCGATGCTCGGAAGCAATCTGTTAATAGATGACCTTGATTCTGTCATCAGAAACAATTACCTCTGCTACTTACTTGGTATGGACCCGATCAGCACGGGCGAGACCATAGCCGTGGCGATGGAACTATCTGAAAAAGGAAGAATGGACCTGCCGTTAAGATTCGGAAGCCCAAAGGAAGTGGGCCCGCTGCTTCCTTTAATCGCTGAAAGAAAGGGCCCAGGAGATGAGCTTGCCAATGGCGCGATGAGCATTGTGATGAAGTACGGATACACTGACCTTGCGATGGCGGTCAAAGGAATGGAAGTTCCCGGCTATGACCCCCGAGGAGCCTGGGGTCAGGGGCTCGCATACGCCACATCACCAGCCGGCGCTACTCATACGGGCTCTATGCTTGCCGCTCCAGAAATAATTGGATTTCCCGCCTACATACACGGCGCGAGAGCCGGAGGCAAAGTAAAACTGACCATATTTGCCCAGAACCTCTTCAATTCCTTAGCCTGCCTTGTCTTCTGCAACCGCGCAGGTTATGCTCTCCTCTCCGTTCCTGGGTGGATAAAAAAGATGCCGGTCTGGTCCCGCGACCTTTTCGTTTCTATTGCCCCGAGCCTTTCAGTCCTTTTCGTTGATCTATTTGACATTTACCGTGCCTTATCCTATGTCACAGGAATACACTACGACAGACGAACTTTCCTCAAGGTGGGGGAAAGGATCTTTACACTGGAAAGAATGTTCAACTTAAGAGAGGGGTTTACAAGTAAAGATGACTCACTTCCATTGAGGTTCATAGGTGAACCTTTAAGTGAAGGACCAGCCTCAGGAAAAGTTGTTCCGTTAACAAAAATGCTTCTTAAGTATTATAAGCTGCGGGGGTGGAGTGAAGTAGGTATTCCAACATCTCAATGCCTTGAAAGGCTTAGAATCGAGTTCGCCCCGCTCTCATAAGAGTCGATTTCCCTGAACGAAAAAACACTGACAGACAAAATCCGAAGGCAATTTCACTGCTTAAACAGGGTAAAGAGAAGCCGCAATAAACTTTTGTTCAAGGAACGGGAAAACGACTTATCTCCACTATCTATTATCACTCCGCAAGTCCGCCAAATTTCCTCGTTCTTTTATTGTATTCGTTGATTGCCTCCAGAAGATGCTCTTTTCTGAAATCAGGCCACAGAACAGGTGTAAAATATAGCTCTGTATACGCTATTTCCCACAGAAGAAAGTTGCTTATCCGTTGTTCTCCCGCTGTCCTTATGAGCAGATCGTACTCAGCCACATCCGGCGCGTAAAGATGACTCCGTATCACGCGCTCGTTTATCGCGTGTGGTTTGATCCTGCCCGACAGCACATTTTTTGCGATGTCTCTTACCGCGTCAACGAGTTCAGCCCTTCCACCGTAGTTGAAAGCTACATTTAACTTCATCCCCGTGTTGTTTTTCGTGTATTCCGTGACCTCCTCCATCTTCTTAACGAGAGAACGAGGCAATCGAGTTCTCCTGCCAATAAACCTTATCTTCACGTTTTTACGATGAAATTCCTCAACCCGC
>MU158454.1:0-2858 GCA_015711695.1 Candidatus Geohydrothermomicrobium daggyaiense | reverse complement strand
TTGAAGTTCATAAGAAACCTGACCTCATCAGCCGGTCGTTTCCAGTTTTCTGTAGAGAAAGCATAAAGAGTCAAAGCCCTGATGCCTAGATCGGAAGCTGCCAACACAGTTTCCCTTACCGCGACTTCTCCAGCGCGGTGTCCCTCTATTCTTGGAAGACCCCTTGATGTAGCCCATCTCCCATTCCCATCCATTATTATGGCAACATTTTCGGGTATTTCGATTTTTTTCTTACTCATTCTGTTTGCCTCTCTTGCTTTTCTCGAATAACCTCAACTTGTATAGCAAATTCCGAGCGCGGGTCGAATCTCACAAATCGTTAAGTAAAGAACTTCTATCGCCCTCCTGTTCGCAAATTTTTGAAAACTTTTCTCGCACGCGATTCCCTTTCGGTCACATACTCGACCATCCTGTCCATGACAAACCGAATCTCGTTAATAGCCTTTTCAGGAATTCCCTCTGTATATACCCGGTCGAGTTCTAGGTTGCTTATATATTTAAATCCTTCCCTGGCTCCATTGCTTAAACGTATAAGACCGCCGTTAACCTTCTTCTTTTTTTCGCAATTTGTGCACAGAAAACCACCATCCTTTGGAGAGAGAACGTTGCTCGAGGAGGAAAGTGGAATTCCGCAAGTCGCGCATGAAGCGACGGAGATTCCCACGCCGGATATCGATAACAGACGGAAATCAAAAAAAGGAAGAATGAGATCCACTTTTTCAGGATGCTCCCTCAACAGGCTCAAGCATCCGTAAACGAGGTCAAATACCTCTGGGCATGGTTCGTTCTCATGTGTCATAAGATCTGTGAACTCCGCGATAACCTGCGCTGCCGCGAAAATTTCGATATTTTCCCTGATTTCCTTAAAAGAATCATATATCTCGGCTTGCTTGACAATATCAAGGCTTTTTCCCCTGTAAATCATCATCCTCACGCAGGAAAAAAGCTCGAGCCTAGCGCCAAATCTACTGTGAGTCTTCCGGATCCCTTTTGCCACCGCGGACCGCTTACCGTGGTCCCTGCAAAGAACCCTGAGTATTCTGTCTGCTTCCCCGAGCTTGTGAGCGCGAAGCACAATCCCAAGATCGTTGAACGTTTTCCCTTCGCGAGACAGGCTTTTGAACTCAGGTTTCACGCTTGACACTTTCATGGAGAAAGCCCTCCATAATCATCGGACCCGTGCTCGTGCCTATCCTGCTGGCGCCGGCAAGAATCATCTCCCTCGCGTCGCGCCAGGTCCTTATACCGCCCGAAGCCTTAACTCCCATATCCCAGCCAACAGTGGATCTCATAAGTCTTATATGTTTGACATCAGCTCCCCCAGGACCGAGACCCGTCGCGGTCTTGACAAAATCAAAACCAGCTTCTTTCGCGATCTCGCACGAAAGTTTTATCTCATCGTCCGTAAGATATGGCGTTTCAAGTATCACCTTCAAAATGATGGAAACTGGCCCGTATTCTTTCTCCCAATCCCTTACCGAGGAGACAACCTTGTTGAAATCCTCACGCACAAGTTCCCATTCATTCGACTTTGCCGCGGAAATATTCATCACGACATCTAGCTCTCTGGCCCCTTTTTCAAGAAGGTCAACAGCCTCGCGCGCTTTCGTTTCAGGGGTTGAGTAACCGAAAGGAAATGAAACCGGAGCCCCTATAATAATGTCGGAGTCGGAGAGAGACTGACAGGCAATCGGAACATAACATGGGGGCACGAATACACTTCTGAAGCGCCACCGATACGCTTCTTTAAGGAAATCGGCGTAATCCCGCTTCGTGAGCTCTGGTCGGAGAAGCGTATAGTCAATTATCTTCGCAAGTTTATCGCGAGTGAGTGATTCAACATCTATCTTTTCCTGCGATTTAACTCGTTCACCATGGTCGCTCTTTTCCTCGGCGCACATCCCTTTCTCCTTTTAAAGTAAGATTTGAATCAAAATAAATTGCGCCCATATCTTTGCGCCTAATTGAAAAACTTTAGCTGTACTCAAGTCTTCTAATGAACTGGGGTTTCTTTGACCAGTCCTTCTCGACCTTCACTCTTAGATCAAGGAATACATGTTTGCCGAGCGCTGCCTCGATATCCTTTCTCGCTCTTGTTCCGATTTCCTTTATCATTTTGCCGCCCTTTCCCACTACAATTCCCTTCTGGGACTCCTTCTCCACATATATAACCGCCTCAATGTCCACAAGGCCTCCTTCTTCTCTTTCCCTCATATCCTCAACAAGCACCGCTATGCTATGCGGCACTTCTTCCCTTGTGATTTCGATTGCTTTTTCCCGAATGAGTTCCGCAACCAGCGTTTTTTCAGACTGATCTGTTATCATCTCAGGCGGGAAATACATGGGACCCGGAGGAAGAAGTTCAGCAATCCTTTCCACCAGATAGTCAACGTTTGTCCCGAGCGTGGCGGACAACTCAACAATTTCCAGGAAATCGTAAATCTCCCCGGCTTTCTCCTTTTCCTTTAAAACCTCTTCAATGCTCAACAGATCAATTTTATTTAAAAGGCCGATCACGCTAGCAGTGACCCCTTTAAGCTGTTCAGCAAGGAACGCATCCCCTTTCCCGACACCCTGGGATGCGTCCATCATAAAAAGAATCAAGTCTACTTCACCGATAGTTGAAACAACCATATTGTTTAGCCTTTCACCCAGGGCACCCTTTGGTTTGTGGAAACCAGGTGTGTCGACAAATACAATCTGGAAATTAGGGCGCGTCAGCACTCCTCTAATCCTCATTCTTGTTGTTTGAGGCTTTTCAGATATTATCGCTATCTTTGAGCCCGTCAACCTGTTTAAAAGGGTTGACTTTCCTACATTTGGTCTGCCCACTATCGCAACGAAACCAGACCGAAAAT
>JACVIW010000039.1 GCA_015711695.1 Candidatus Geohydrothermomicrobium daggyaiense | reverse complement strand
TCGGCGCAGGCTCTACAACATGGGGTTTTGAGACAAACATATGCGTACAGAACCCGCAAAACAATCCTGTGAGCGTGGCTGTTATTTACATGCTTCCGGGCGGTCCTAGAGGGGGACCGGAGTTCATAATTCCTGCACTTTCAAGGATAACTATCTATCTGAATGAGGTCCTTCCGAACGAGGACGTTGCGGTAAAATTGCTTGCTGAATCACCCGTAATGGCGGAACGTGCGATGTACTGGCATGAACGTGGTGGTGGACATTGTTCTATTGGTTTCATCGAAAACGAGGGAACTGTCACCAGTTCTGCACCGGAGGGAAATCCAGTTTAAAACCTTTTGAGGCATGATCCGAGGGAATATCATGACAATCAAGTGTTCAGGGTGGCGAAAACCGCTGGTATTGGTTTAGGTTTACTTCTATCATGTGGTGGTTGTCTTGCCGTAACCCAGTATTACAGGTTTATTTTTGTTATCTGTTTCATGGAAGACTGACGGTAAATGCCTCGTGACTGCTTATTGGTTCGGGGGTGATTCTCCATGATTCTTGAGGCCGTGGGCAGGCTTTTGGGGACGATAATAGGTTACGGCAGATTGCTTACAGGAGCGCTGGGCGGGATTTCGCCAAAGGCTCTCGCTGAAGCGATAAACCAGAACCCTGACCTTGTTACCGAACTTGCGCGCGAAATTGATGTTTCGCTGCTTGCGGGATCGATTAATGAAAACCCGCGAATACTTACGGAGTTTCTAAGACATGCTAGTCCTCAAGCGATTGCGGAGTCGGCAAACAGTAATCCCGAGTTCCTCGCCGGTTTATTAAAAAGCCTTTCACCCTCGACGGTAGCTGCCCTCATCGATGAATCTTCAACTATCCTATCCGATGTACTTGGACAAATTGACGCGCGGGTCATTGCTGCAGCAGTTAACGAAAGTCCGGATTTTTTGAAATCGCTCGTCGGCCAGATTTCCCCTAAGGTTATGGCTCATGTAGTCTCAGGGAATGTTGACTGGGTGGCGAGATTTGTGAGAGCTCTCGACCCGGAAGTCGCGGCTGCTATATTGAACTCAAACGCAGAGTGGCTTTCAAAATTTGTCAAGAGCCTCGAGCCGACTGTGCTCGCGGGAGCCATAAACACCGCTGGGGAATGGTTGGCACAGGTTATCAACAAGGTTGACCCAGCACTTATTGTGGGTCTCATTGATGATTTTATCGCGCTGGTGGAAAAAGCGCTCGAGGTCATGGGGCCTGAGAGTCTCATCTCAATCTTCGAGCGTCTTGCGCAAAACAGGGTGCTGGAGCAGGTCGCCATTGACATGGCTTATGAAATTCCGATGCGAAGACAGTTTCTCACAGGGAGCGTTCAGTTGATGGGCGCTAGGAGAATGGACCCATCAAGAAGACCTAGGGCGATCGGGTCCCGGCCAATTTGATTCTGGCTGCAAATGCTTTTTGTGCGGAGGCTTGCTTTTAATTTTCCCCGGAATTTTTGTTTAACGTGTACGCTGTAAAGAAAATCGCGCTTCGAAACGATTTTCAATCAGAGACCGAATCCGGGGAAACCGGGAATACCAACCTGTCCAGGGAGTTCCTGGGTCTCCTGAGCTTTTGTTGCTTCTTGCGGAAGTTTAATCGCAATCGGTTGATTAAGATCGGAAAACTCAATATTCATCGTCAGGTTGACGTCCCCGATTACCGGCATGTTCTGCATTATCATTTGGATATTTGCTTTCTCGATTAGAAGGTCTTTTTTAGATATCGTGAAGATGCAGGACATATCAAGACCTTTTAATACCTGCTCAATATATTGCCGGGATTCTTTGGGTTGCTCAGGTTGCTCACTTATCTGAGATTTCAGCCTTTCTTCAAGAAACTTCTTGCTAATTTTAAACGAAATGGTATAGGATCGCCCATCTTCCCTGGTTATTCTTGTGCCTTCAGCCCCACGGACATATTTGGCTATATCTTCGGGAGATGCCTGTTTTTGAAGTTGTTCCTGTTTGACCGGCGCTTTATACCAGCCTTTTCCAGGAATTGATAGATAAGCATAACCACCGGTTATGTAAATGTCGGCACTTTGACCGCCCATAGATCTCATAGCCATTTTTGTACTTGGGTTTGATGGGTCAGACCTGTCAGATTCTATATCAAATGTGTAGGTTATGTTCTGAGCCTCGTTTTTCGCGGCTTTCATGCTGTAATAGACTTTCGCCTTAAGAGTTTTTACCTGCTCCATGTTGAGGCTTGCTTTTTTGATTATGTCCGAGGCTTTTGATTCTGTTCCCGCTCCTGTCCTGCTCTTAGCGCCGCATCCTGGGAGAACGAGAGCGCATAAAATAATGAGTACAGGGATAGCGCGCACGATTTTTCTCATCGAAACTTCCTCCTTTTCGGTTTTGTCAATTTTAACAAAATCACTGTTGACTTAGTAATGGTGAATGTCTTATCAATAGTTGCAATGATAAAAATCTTATTGATATTGACTCTGTCTTGAGGTGCATATACATTAAGTCGAAAGGGGACAATCCCATCATGGCATGCTCGGCTTTTGAAACTGTGTGTTAACGATTTTGGGAGTGATTCTTATGGACGCCAGGGACCTCAAATACCTTTTTAAAGGATTGACATCCACAGTGTCTGAGTATTATTTCGAGTTTTACGATAACCTGATAGCCAAAGGAAAGAAGAAACTAGGCAAGGGGAATGAGGAGACGCCTGCCATATCGGAGTTGATAAGGAAAGTAAAAGAAGAACACTCCATATCTGAGATGCTTTCAAGAGGCGAGGAGGGGCAGGCAGAGTTCACACGAGCAATCGCCACCGAGGTCAGGAAAATCCTTTCAAGGGTTGGAGTTGTGACTCGAGCTGATCTGGCGCGGGTGGAAAAAAGACTCGAGGAAATTGAGAAGTATCTCGGGGGAAAGGGGTAAGGAGATCCACTATGAAAAAGATGAACCTTAACGACATCCTGTATCTTGCGGCTGGAGGAGTTGCGGCTATCCAGGAAGAGATCGAAAGACTTGCCGAGAGGCTAATAGACAAAGGCAAAAGCATGACTCCCGAGGGCCGTAAAAAGGTAATGAATGAGAAACGAGGACTTGTTTCACGAGGAGAAGATTTCTCTAAAATTGTTGGCAAAACTGTCCAGAGGGCTTTTGAGAACGCTGGACTCGCCACGCGGGCTGACCTTGAGGAAATAGAACACCGGGTAGAGAACCTTGAGAGGGAAGCGGGCCTGAGAAGAGAAGCGAAAAAAAGCCAGAGGCAGAAAAGGAGCGGCGCGGGGCGAAGCCTGCTGTGAACGAGAGAAAGCCACACGATTAGGGAGCGCTGTACCGGAGCCTATGAGCGGGGAAGGATAAAAAGAGCGAAAGGCTCCAGGTAAAGGTCGGGTTTTTCGGTTCGACCACGGGATTTGCTGGCTGCGGCAAGAATAATAAGTTTTTGCAAATTGACACTAATAACCCATTTCGGCGAGGTTTTCATCCAGCAATCTCTCAACTTCTGGCTGGTAAGAAAGGTATTTTTCAAACAAACCTCTCTCCCTTAGTAAATCCAAATGAGGAAGTGCCCATTTTAATAGAGTGAGCTTGTGTGTCGCGCGTATTTTTCTCGAAATGATCATCCGTATAGGATCTTTTTTCTTCAATATTGCGTCGGCGTAATCCCTTCTAGTCATTACCGAGATGACAGGTATGTCCCCTTTTATTCCCCTTTCTATTTTGAACCTGTTTCCGTCAAGTGTGACCGTCGAGTCATAGATTCCTTTTACCGAAAGCCCGATTTTCTTGCCGCTTAAGTCTTCCATAGCCTTTCTTACGCGCTCATCTTCAAGAAGATAAGGAACGCTTTCTGAGAATAAAATCTGCTGCATTCTGTAGTACTCATCAGGCGTGGCGTTTAGAATGAACCGTTCCACCCGCGCTTCAAGTTCCGGGGACGATATTTTCGGGAAAAGACTCACCAGCTCCCAGAAGCGCTGAATAAGACTGTGGTCAACCCCTGAGATTTTTAGTGCTTTTTTTTCAGCTTTCCTGATTTTTTTCCTGATTTCATCTTCCTCTTTCTGGCGCCATGGTTTCATCGCTGTCCTCGACTGCTTTTTTTCAAAACATCCATAGTTATGAAATACACGCTTAAAATACACACTTTTTATCTTGTCCCTTTTTTATTTTATCGAGAAAAAAGTTCCTGAGGAAAAGGCATAACAATTTGTTTTCAAAGATAAAAAAGGTGGATCTTTGAGCTATACAAATTTATGTTTTTGAGACTTGCGATGATTCTTTATGAAGGGCAAAAGCTCCTCAAAGGATTTTAATTCTTGTCTGAAAGTGACCGCCTAAACTGTTTATAAGGTATTTAATCTGCCTCTGGCGTCAGGGGCATGGAAAGTAGGAAAAAAATCGAGGCAAGGAAAAGAAGGATAGCGCTGGCTGGCTCGATACCGGTGTCATTAAAAATCAAAGATATGAAGAAAGCGGTTGTCATGCCAGCTAAGGTCGAACGTGTCGCGGGGAATCGGTAAAAACAACGCTTGAAAATCGCGAATTTGCGATTCCATACAAATAGAGCGAATAAGCCAGCGAGCACAAAAAATCTCCATAGCGAATTAAGCATAATCGTATAGTTCATTATCATCTTTCTTCCCAGGATACGGAAAGCTTCGCCGGGTTCTCCACCGAGAAACTTTGAAACGAAAGTGCCGGCGTGTGAGGATGCCCCGCCGACAAAAACATCGACGATGATCAGGATAGAGAGAATGATCGCAACGGCTACTGAAGCCATAAGCAGAATTTTCCAGTTGAGTTTACGACCGCTCAACGTCAAAACGGAAACGATCCCGGCAAACCCTGCCGTTATCACGCCACCCACGTTCGCGCCGAGCGAGGCGTGCCCGAGCACCACCAAGGTTATCGTTAATGTCAATAGGGCAAAAATCAATTGTGAAAAATCTGGAGTTTTGCCGGGAATGATATCTGTCTTGCTCTTAACTTCTGTTGACCGGAGGAGTGTTGAAATAGTGATCGCGCTTCCTACGGCGAGACCCATAAAAAGATTGCCGATTCCGTAAAACCTTCCCCCGAGAACTATCAATGCCCCAAAAGGGGAAGAGGAACCGAAGGGCGTTCCGATCAGCGGGTCTATCAAGACCATGAAAAGCGTAAGCGCGGAGACAAAAAGGACCGCACGCGGAAGGATGTGCCGGCACTTTGATTCAGCGTTCACGGGTGTTTTCTCCCCTCCGTGTGTCCGGTCTTGCGAAGCATCAGCTTTACCGCCGATAAGGTCATTTTCCCCCGTAGCTTTTTGTTTCCCGGTGCGCTTGCGTGAAAGCAACCTCAATTTCATAGATTTCGTTGCCCGGTCCCTGACTTTTCGTGACCCAAAAATGAATACGCAATACGCGGTTAATGCCAGAAGTACCTGCGCTCCGATAGCAGCTGGTATTGAGAACCACAGAGAATTGACCGGTAACGCCGTAATGAGACTGAAAGCCGTTGGTCCTGCGAGAACGGCAAGAAAGATGATAGACCAGAATACCTCATGCTGTATAATAAGGTCTTTTCTGATTATTGATAGAACTGCGCAAATGAGGAAAATGAAAATAGCGGGTATGACATAAGCCTTGAAAAGAGTGGTTCTTGATCGTGCCACGAAAACCGCCCTGTTCTTCATGCGGAGAAGCGATTCAAGAAATTTTTCTGTGTTCGACACAGTGATATTCTTTGCTGGTTTTCCTTCTATTTCAGGAGGAATTTCGATTCCGAAAAAACTCAGGACAGTGGGAGCGATGTCCATATTTGTGATAAGTCCCTTCGTCTTTGTGGTTGCAGAGGTGAGGGCTCCCTTTTCAAAGCCAGGACCGTAAATAAAAACGGGCGTGATGAGTTCTGTTTGGCTTATCATTTTGCGAGATGGGGTGGGCGCACAAATGATTATAAGGTCTCTGGACAGGTCGCACGAATTCATTATTTTGCCTATGGTTCTATCGCAATTCCCTATTGCTGCTGCTCTTTTTCTCTTTATCTGTTCGTCGGAGAATAGTCGGGCGTTTTCATCGACGCGGGATGTTTCTCCCAAATCCACGATGATGAAGTCAGATTTTGAGTACTCAGACACAAACGCGGATAGGAGTTTCTCGAAATTCGTCGATGCGTTTCCGGTTCGCATGTTAAGTATCACGAGTTCTGTTGATACTTTTCCCGATGGGACAATGCCTTGACGGTCGATTGCCGCGCAGGCTGCCTCCCGGTGACATACATAGGAAAAGAGTGAACCGGGTTGATAACCGACGATACTTGCTTCGGGGAGGATGCTGGGTTCAGCGATCGTTGCTACCGCGCCGGGAAAAACAAGGGAATCCGCGTTGCCAACCAGGGATACCTTCTTATCTGCTTTTTTCAGGGTTTCACCGAGAATACCCGGAACGCCGCCACCTTTAATGCTTTCCGACCTTCTTTTCATATCCTCTATATACAAATGTAGTATTGAGTCGCGGCGCACACTCAGTCCTGTTCTTGACTGGAAGATGTTTGAAGCATATAAATTCGTTCCCGATCGCGAAAGCAGCGCTTCACGCGCTTCGAAAGCAAAACCCGCTCCTTCTCCCGCGATGGCTCTGCCTCCCGCCCCAATGATTAGATAGTTTGCCCCCCCATAAATATCATTACGCACCCTGACATTCATCAAGCCAGACGAGCCCTTCTCCGCGATATGATGAATATTGGGGGTCTTAGCTTCCAGTATATCCTCGAGCCCGACTCTGTCCATGAAGATCAATACCACTTTTCCTGAAACGTTATCTGGATTGCTCATGGAAAATTTGCTCTTTTCGAATGCTTTCGCCGCTGCTTTTCCAATCGACGCCCTTGCAGGTTGTTTGGATAGAGCAAGGCAAGGGAGCCAGGCTGAAATAGCGAAGAAGAAACAGAAGGCGAAAAGAAGATAGGTTTTTGTGCATTGCAGTGCCCTGTTTTTACGAGTGATTTTTTCTTGTTTTCTAACTCGCAAGCTGTTCTCCGGAATCAAACCGATTTTGAAACACAAATATTTATAATACCTCAACTCTTTTCGTCACAGAATGTTTCTCTATGTGTGTCGCGTTTAGAATAGTTTTTCGTTTAAGGCTATCATCCTTTAAGCAATTTTGGTCCGAAAAAGAACATTTCCATTACGTTTTTCCGCGGTCTTAAAGGTCGTTTGATTTATAATCTTGCGTTTTCTTTTCCTTGGTTGCCCTTAAATTGGTATCGCGAGTGTTATATCATTTATGTCACCGCCGCAAAATTGCAATTTTGTCGTAAACGGGCAAGTTCTTGGCTCGAAAAGGGGACCAAGTGAAAAAGGACGAGAAGTATCTTGTTGTTGTTAATCCTGTGGGACGTGGAGGGCATGCTCTGAAGCAGGGGATATGGCTGTTGGGAAAACTGAGAAGAATGGGGATAGAACATGAGGCTTTATTTACCGAGAAGGCGGGACACGCGCGAGAGCTGGTTGCCCGATGGGGGGATGATGTGGATGTTGTGGTTGCGGTTGGGGGCGACGGAACTATAAATGAGGTAATAAACGGAATAAAAGAATCCGGTCAAAAATCACGAAAACTCGCGGTATTTCCGAGCGGCACCGCGGATGACTTTGCTCGAAATATGAAAATCCCGAGAGACAAAGACAAAGCTTTAAGAGTTCTGACGGGGGAATTTGAGAAGGTTATTGATTTAATGGATGTCAATGGTCGCTACTCTGCTGTGACGGTTGGGATAGGTCTTGACGCGGAAATTGCTTACAGAAGTTATGAAAGCAAGCGTTTAAGGCTGCTCGCATATTGGTATCACGGGCTCTCGATGCTTTTCAGACCTCTTTCAACCCCCAGGCTTACTCTTACTTTCGAGAGCGGGGATAGTGTAACGGGAGAATATCTTCTCGTGGTGGTTGGGAATGCCGGAAGTTACGGGCGCTATATGAAGATGCTTCCAGATGCGAAAATGGATGATGGCATGTTGAACATGGCTGCTTTTGCTCCGTTAAATAAATTCAAGGGTCTGATGCTTTTTGGTCTTTCCACTATAGGCAAGCATACATGGGCAAAGGAAATGAGCAGATACACGGCTGAGCGTTTCAGGATAGAATGCCATGAGGATGTTTACGCTCAGTTCGATGGGGAAGTTGTGATCTTTCCGTGCGGCGAGGTTCTTGATATGAGAGTGGAGCGCCAGGCTTTGACCGTCAGGGTTCCACCGGAAGCTGCGAGGGATTGAAATTGGTTGAAAGATACACTCATGAGTCAATCCGGGCTCAAATTGAGAAGAGAGAGGAAAAAAGACCTGGTGAGCGTTTCCTTGTGATAATAAATCCTGTGTCTCGAGGGGGCAAGGCTTTAAAAGAGGGGATGTGGCTCTTAAAGGAGCTCAGGAATTTAAAAATTGACCACGAAGCTTTCGTTACTCAAAACCCGGGACATGCCACTAAGATTGTTGAGCGGTGGGTTAACAGCTTTGACTGTGTGGTGGCGGTTGGCGGGGATGGGACAGTTAACGAAGTGGTTAACGGCATAAAATACGGTGGAGGAGAGGGGAAGACTTTCTGCGCTTTTCCTGCTGGCACCGCTGACGACTACTGCCATAACGTTGGCATTCCGAGAAACAGAAAAGGCGCGCTAAATGTATTGCTTTACGGGCGCGACAGAAAAATCGACCTCCTCAGATACGACGGAAAATTCGCAGTAGTGCAACTTGGTGTTGGCGTGGATGCTGAAATAGCTTATAGAACTCTGAGCCGTAAGAAGATAAGGATTCCGGCGTACTTCGCGGTTGGTTTGAGAATAGTCTTCATAGAGAGGCTAAAGCGTTCAGCGAAAAGGCTGCGAATCGAAGGCGACAATGGCGTTCACGAGGGAAGTTTTCTCGTTGCGGTTTTTGGAAACGCTCCGCTTTATGCCCGCTACGTTTACTGGATGCCCGAGGCGAGAATGGATGATGGAATAATAAACATGTCCGCTGTGGGCCCAATGTCCCCTCTACCGGCGTGGTTTCTGTTTCTCAAATGTTTTAACAGAGACTTCAGATCGGAACGCATCATATATGATTCTGGCAGGAAATTTAAGGTTTATCTGAAGGAAGAGTCTTTCATCCAGGTTGACGGGGAAGTTTACAAATACCGATCAGGAGAGACAATCAGTATCTCAATAGAACCGCTGGCCCTGAAGGTGAGGGTTGCTTCGGAACCATGGCTTGAGGCACCGTTCATTAGCCCTTAAGTAGCTTTCCGCCCTTTCTTATAAATTCTTTATCAGTTCCCTGTAGCGCGGTGTAGCCATTACATCCTCAGTTTCCAGCTTTCCGCGTGCACCTGATAGATACCGCATTTCATATGGTCAATCCCATTTGAGCGGTGCGCGTCCGCCGCGATTGAGATTTTTAACCCGAGCCGCTTTGCCTGCATGCAGGTTTTATCGTCAATATCAAGCCTGGCGGTTGCAATGCTAAGCTCGAGCTTCACGTCATATCTGGCAGGGGCTTCGACCACGTTCTCCATGTCAAAAACGCGAGGACTTTTTCAGGTTAGGATGGGCGAGAGCATGTATAAGGGGTTTGAGATTGTTTTTTTGATGCGCCCTGTCATGCTGGCTCGGTCCATGTTTGTGTTGTGGTGAATGGCGGCGACTACTCAGCGAGCCTCGATGAGAACTTCGTAAGCGATATCCAAAAAGACATCATCAAGAATATTAATTCGACTCCTTGCAAAACATAGAAAGCCAATAGGTCGTTTCCTGTTTTTTTAAACGTCTTCCCGGTAGGCGATTAGCCATCTTTTATCCAGTCCCCATGCTATGCTCACCCTGCAGGAATGGCTTGTAATGGGGAAACAAGAGTAGCCTTTTCGCCGCGTAGCTTCGATGATTTTAAGCGCGTCATCTCCTCCATCTATGTCATCGGTGTGTATATGAAGTTTCATCTGATATTCTTTAAGTTCTACGGAAACCGGCAAGTTGTCCTCGATAGCGCTCACAATCTCACCCCAGTTTTATCTTTGCTAGAGGGGATCCTGGGAAGACCGAGAACCTCGCAAACCTTATCATGAGTTTTCCCCTCGTTTTTTATCTCCGCGAAAAACCCGTATTGGTTAAGTTTAAGACCTTTTTTCTGCTATCCCACGAAAAGCCACGCTGTGAGCTTTTGACCCGGTCAAATACTGAAGTGGAGTCCGAAAGATTCGTTGTGCACCGCACTCATGTCTGGCTGAAGACCGATATCCAGCACGGCAGAAGTCTTTGTTGCACCATGTAAGATTATATTCTGAACTGGCTGGAAGCTGACTAATTGCTCGCTGGCTGCTTCGGTATTTTCGCAGCAGACAAGAATATCAAGGTCTCACACGGATATTCACTTCTGTTTTCTCAACAGATCCTGCGAGAGTGTGCAAAAATACCGTGGATAAGAAATCTTAGAGTATTTCGGTATCTTTCTCTTTGAATTTGAGATAAAGACTGTGTGTCTTTCCGAGTCTTATTTGCGGAACTTTCAAGACTTCAAGCAAACCGACTGCAATTCTGGACTCAGGATTCCGTCTCAATTTGAAAAGTTTCCACTCTGGACCATACTGCTTATTTTCTTTGCCAGGTCTCTGGTTATTTCAGGGAGGCTTCAAGCCTTGAATTCGGGCTCCGAACTATTGAGCGCGTGGGAGTTGTGAGGTCTTTTATGGCCCTTGGCGCGTTTCTGTGTGCGCGAACAAGGATGAAACCATCACCAGAGATTATGCGCAATTCGGCTCTTCGTTGAGGATCCGCGTCATCTCGTTGTTGTTTACGGGCATTCGCGTTCCTCCAGTGCATGATATATACAGAACGCAAAATTTCATGGTCGGGCTGGTGTCGGTTTCTATCATTTTTGAGAAAATGCGAATTTACAGGATTGTTTTTAAGCTGGCTGATTTATCGCCTCTGGTTATTACGACTTCTTAAACTGAAATGCATATAGGATTGCGAGTTCTCCTTTTTTATTTATAACCGGTTTTGCGAAGTTCGTTCTAAATGGTGGAAAAATTTCTTGCTGCGTTTTGGACTCGACCGTTAACGTGGAAATACCCATGTGGCTCTGCTTGGGAGAATACTTTTAAGCGTGACAGCCGGCTTTTAAGCAAACATTTTCGTTTTGTTGCAACGGAAAATCAAAATTTGTGCGTAAATGTTTATTGAATATGGTAAATAACTATTTGAGCGGAGGTGATGTGGCTTTCAAAAAATCAGCTCACAAGACCCATCCTGATCGCTTTTGCGACAGTTTCCGTTCTGTCTGAAGTTCCAAGTTTGCCATATATATGCGCGAGGTGGGTTTTTACAGTTTGTTCGCTTATCCACAAAGCGCGGGCGAGCTCTTTATTGGTCTTGCCCTCACAAAGAAGTCTAAGTACCTCCATTTCCCGCGCCGAAAGTCCGTAATCCTTAGCCTTATTGTCAGAAAGACTAACAAATTCTTTGAGTAGTTTTACCGTTGCGTCAGGATGGAGAAGGGCTTTACCTTCATATACAGTCTGTATAGCTTCAACCAAATCCTCAGCGGTTGTGTTTTTTAGCATGTATCCGGTTGCTCCGGCTTTTACTGCCTCATAAACCGAACTCTCCTGATCCATCATTGTAAGCATTACCACTTTGATGTCGGGATTTTCGGCTTTGATTATTTTGGTCGCCTCAATTCCGCTCATCCCGGGCATGCTTATATCCATAAGCACCACGTCAGGGCTTTGCTCGCTGACGATCCTGATCGCTTCCTCTCCGGATTCAGCCTCAGCAATAACCTGTATTCCGTTGCATTGATCTAGTACGGCTCTCAGGCCTTCTCTGACAAGCTTGTGGTCGTCAACGATCAGCACCTTAATTTTTGCCATATCTCCCCTCCAAAAAAGCTTCTTCGGGTACGAAAAGCTCAACCTTCGTGCCCTTACCGGGCTCGGATTCTATGTTGAGCGTTCCGCCGAGTAGTTCAGCTCGCTCACGCATTGTCGCAAGACCTAAAGAACGCAGTTTTTCCTCGCGACTCAGGGGTTTGAAACCAGTGCCGTTATCTTTGATGGTGAGTTTCAGGTCTCCGCCATTTAGGTTCTCAAGCGAGATAGAAACCTTCGTTGCCTTTGAGTGTTTTTCAACATTGTTGAGAGCTTCCTGGATAATCCTGTAAACATTTATTCTTGCAGTTTTTGTCATATTTTGAACGCTATCTGGAGCAGCGAAATCAAGATCAATGCCGGTTCTGTCGCGAAATGCTGATATTTGTTCCCTGATAGCAGCGACCAACCCGAGTTCATCTAACACTGGAGGGGTCAAACCCAGAAGGAGTTCCCTGAGTTCCTCAACATTACGCGACAGTTCTCCTTCAAGAGATTTAATTTCTTTAAGCAAACCGTTTGGTGAGGTCTCCTGGACAAGGTTTTCGAGTGCTTTAAGTTTGTAAGTTATGCCAACGAGTGATTGCATTACGCTGTCATGGATTTCAGATGCGAGCCTCTTTCTCTCCATTTCCTGGGCGTCGATCGTTCTGTGGAGAAGGAACCGGCGCACTCTTTCATCCTCCATTAAACTCTCATGTAACATTATGCGTGTCATTGCCACGGAAATATGGTTAGCTATCGTTGATAGCAGCGAGAGTTCATCGTTTGAAAGATTTAGCTCTTTTCCCGCGATAACCACAGCGCCCAGGAGCACCGATGTCTCAAACAGTGGAAAAACATAGCCTGTAAATTCACCATCACAATCAGGGAATATGTCTGAAATTTTGAGGACTCCTGTTTCGTCTATCTTCACATGGTATCTGCTGGTCTTGAAAAGTTTCTCGAGTTTGCCCAACAATTCGGGGCTGGCGGGTTTCTTGATTCCGACGCTGTGCGCGGACGTGCTCTCTCTTATCTCCGGGTCGGATATGTAGATTTCTGGTCGGGATTCTTTCAGGATAAGGGCGAAAAGAGGTGTCTCAAAAATTGAGGAGATTTTTCTGGAAATACCTTCTACAAGTTCGTCAAGTGTTCGCGTGGTTATGAGAATCTCTGAGATATGTTGCAGGGT
>JACVIW010000038.1 GCA_015711695.1 Candidatus Geohydrothermomicrobium daggyaiense | reverse complement strand
ATTTATGGAGAAACACTCGAAGTCGAGTTTCACTTGAGGCTTCGAGACGAGATAAAGTTCACTTCCGAGCAGCAACTAATTGAGCAAATGAAAGCGGATGCCAGAAAAGCGTGGGAAATTGTATCGGCGGAGCAGACTTAATTTTACTGTTTGAGTTCATGTGCATGGTTTGGAGAGAATATGGTAGTATAGTCATGAAAATCAATAAACTTGCGACGTTAGTTGTTTTTTGATTTCTGCAGGGAGAGTCTATGTTAGGACCAGAAGAGAAGAAGTCAATTATCAGGGAATTTGGGGTTCATGAGAAGGACACGGGATCTCCGGAGGTTCAGATTGCACTTCTGACAAATGAGATCGGGTACCTGACGGAGCATCTTAAGGTCCACAGAAAAGACCATCATTCACGGCGAGGGCTCCTTATGAAAGTGGGAAAGAGGAGAAGGCTTCTCAATTACTTAAAGAAAAAGGATATCGAGAGATACCGTAACGTTATAAAGAGACTCGGTTTAAGAAGATAGACAGAATGGAAGAAGTAAAAGTTGGTTTTGTCGGTTTTCCATCAAGTGGAAGATTGATTGTACTGGCAAAAAGGGCTTAAGGAGGCTCATTTTTTTATGCAAATTGTGAGAAGAGAAATCGATATCGGTGGCAGGCAAATTACAGTGGAGGTTGGCAGGCTTGCCAAACAAGCGGATGGAGCGGCCGTGGTAACGTGTGAGGGCACGAGTATTCTTGCGACGGTTGTTGCCGGTGATGAGGTTAAACCGGGGGATTTTCTGCCTCTCACTGTGGATGTAGAGGAAAAGCTTTATGCCGCGGGCAAGATACCAGGGAGCTTCTTCAAAAGAGAGGGACGTCCAACCGAAGCTGCGATGCTTACAGCGAGAGTAATTGACAGGTCGCTGCGCCCGGCCTTTAGTCGAGAGTTCAGGAATGAAGTTCAGGTCGTCGTGAGTGTTCTTTCGACTGATCAGATTAATCCTCCAGATGCGCTGGGCATGATTGGAGCGTCATGCGCGCTGATGGTTTCAAATATACCTTTTAATGGACCGGTTGGAGGTTTGAGGATCGGATACAAGAACGGGAATTTCATCATAAATCCGACCTATGAGGAGATAAAAGATTCCGAATTGAGCATGATGCTCGCAGGAAACCTGGATTACCTTATGATGGTTGAAGCTGGAGCGAGCGAAGTTTCAGAAGAAAAGATAATCGCGTGCCTTCGGTTTGGGAAGAAAGCAGTTGCAAGTCTCATTGAGGATATCGAAAACGTCGCGTCGGAGGCGCGCAAGGCAAAAGGTGAACCGGACAAAAAAGTATTGATGGAAGAAATAACCGAATATCTTCGCGGCGCTTACGAATCAATTTATAAAAAACTCATTCACTCGCTGTGGTGCGGGGACAATGAAAACGCGGAGGAGGCAAGAAAAACCCTGGCTGATTTCGAATCGAGTATTTTAAGCAAGTATCGTGATACGTTGAGGAACCCCGCGATCATTCTATCAGGTGTTGTTAAGAACTCTATTATTAAAGAGATTCTTACCTCAATAATTGAGCCCGCAACAGAGGAGAGACTGCGGAAACACCTTCTTGATGCTTCTGTTCCTGGTCTTACGAAAGCCGAACGCTCTTTGTTGAGAAAAGACGCAAAGAATGAACTCGCAAAACCTTTTATCGAAGTCCTGGAAGGTTTCGAGAGCCATGTTGAAAGCGTGATTGACGCTCTTGAGCGGAAGATTCTCCGAAATCAGATTCTCAAACTCAAACTCAGACCTGACGGGAGAAAACCACACCAGATCAGGAGGGTGTCCTGCGAGGTTGGGCTTCTTCCCAAAACCCACGGCTCTGCGTTATTCACAAGAGGTGAGACACAAGTTTTAACAATAACAACTCTTGGTGGTTACGGAGAGAAACAGATACTTGATGATCTCGGTATAGAGGAGTTTAAGAGATTTATACACCATTACAACTTTCCTCCTTACTCCACAGGGGAAACCAGACCAATAAGAGGGCCTCGAAGGCGAGAGATAGGTCACGGGGCTCTTGTTGAGAGAGCACTCGCGCCGATGATTCCCCCGGAAGAAGAATTTCCGTATACCATCAGGCTCGTATCTGAGGTTCTCGAATCAAACGGATCATCTTCAATGGCAAGCGTTTGCGCAAGCAGTATGTCTCTGATGGACGCAGGAGTTCCATTAAAAAATGGCGCCGCTATAAGTGGTATAGCCATGGGGCTTGTCATTGAAAACGGAGAGTATGTAATCCTAAGTGATATCCAGGGTCTAGAGGATTCCATTGGCGATATGGATTTTAAGGTTGCTGGAACAAAAAAAGGGATTACGGCGCTGCAGATGGATGTGAAATGCGAAGGGCTCACTTTATCTATTCTGGAAAAAGCGCTCGAGCAGGCTAAAAAAGGGCGTGAGTTCATAATGGATATGATGAATCGGGCTATCTCAGAGCCAAGAAAAGAAATTTCGCCTAATGCCCCAAGGGTTGTTCATGTGGAAATACCGGCTGACAGAATAGGCGATCTCATTGGTCCTGGCGGAAAAACGATAAGGAGCTTGATTGATACTTATGATGTCGAGATTGATGTAGAAGATAATGGCAGGGTTTTCGTTTTTGGCAAGGATAAAGAGAAAGTCGAATCCGCAAAAGAGGAAATTAAAAGGATTGTCAAAGAGCCTGAAGTTGGCGACAGATTAGTGGGAACCGTAGTGAAGACTACGAGTTTCGGGGCTTTTATCCAGCTTGCCCCTGGAAGAGATGGGCTTATACATATATCAAAACTGGGCAGGGGCAGAATAGAAAAAGTTGAGGATGTTGTTAAGGTGGGCGACAAGGTTGAAGTTGAAATTGAAAGCATTGACAACCTGGGCCGAATTGATTTAAGAGCGGTCAACATTCCCCCTGGAAAAAAATAATATTCTTTCATAGGATCCATGCCCGATAAAAGACTTCGAAAATCAACTATTAGTAACGGGATACGCGTTCTTACGGAGAGAATTCGTTTCGTTAAAAGTGTTTCTCTGGGTATATGGATCAATGTTGGTTCAAGGGACGAGCGTGAGAGCGAGAGAGGGCTCACGCACTTCACAGAACACCTTATCTTCAAAGGCACAAAAACTCTAACCGCGCGCCAGATAGCTGAGGCTTTTGATAGATTGGGCGCCGATGTAAATGCTGCGACTGGCAGGGAGTATACTAGCCTCTATACAAGGGTGCTTGATGAGCATCTTAATACCGCACTTTTGATTATGCTCGATATGATTGAAAACCCTTTATTTGAATCGAAAGAAATTGACTGCGAAAGAGGCGTGATCCTCGAGGAAATATCAATGCATAACGATTCACCTGATGAGATTGTCCATGATTTCTTGTCGCGGGCAATGTGGGGAGACCATCCGCTTGCCAATAATGTTTTGGGGGAGCAAAACATCATAAAAAACGTAAAAAGACAAAAAATTTTGGCTTTCAAGAGATCCTCTTATGTGGCATCAAGAATTGTCATTGCGGCATCAGGCGCGATTGACCACGACAAAATGGTTAGGATGGTGGAAGAGAACCTGGAAAGTTTAAGGCCTGGAAAACCTCCAGACAGGTCGAACGCGCCCTCAAGCTCCGGGCCAGGTAGAATCGTTGTAAAAAAGGACACTGAACAAGTTCATATCTGTATTGGGTCAACCGGTCTACCAAAGAACGACAATGACAGGTTCGCCCTTGCGATAATGGACAATATTATTGGCGGGAGTATGTCGAGCAGATTATTTCAGAAAATAAGGGAAGAAAATGGTCTCGCTTACTCAATTTACTCGTTTACTGGTATGTTCGTGGGGGCGGGCATGGTTGGAATCTATTGCGGCACTCACCCCGCCAGAACCGCGGAGGTTATTGAGATGATAGAAAAAGAACTTTTGAAAATTCGTGTAAATGGTTTTCTGGAGGATGAACTTGAGCGTGCGAAGAATCACATTATAGGAAACCTTTATGTCAGCATGGAAGACAGCGGTAACAGAATGAGCAGGATCGCAAAGGCGGAACTGTGGGGAGGTGAACATCTGAGCACGGATGAAGTCGCCTCTAGGGTTCGGCGAGTGTCTATGCCGGATCTCAAAAGAGTGTTTGAAAGAACATGGGGTACAGGACCTTTGAGCATTGCGGTTGTCGGACCTGTTGATGAAGAAAAAATAGGTATTTCGGGACTTTTCAGTTGAAAGGAGAAGGGATTGATTAAAGTAGGTGTGGCTGGTGCTCTTGGAAGGATGGGCGCTTTAGTTTGTGAAGCTGTTACGGCGGAAATTGATCTCAAGCTCGTCGAAGCAATTGATCCTGCGCTAGAGAAATTAAAACAACCGCCATCTTATCTGGGAGAGTGTACAACATACAGCAAGATCGAGGATATCCAGACGCCTGAAATGGATGTACTTGTAGACTTTACGAGAGCGGATATTGCATACAAGAACATAATGTGGGCTATTGAGCGCGGTGTCCATTGTGTCGTGGGTACAACTGGAATTTCCGGAGAAGAAATAAATTCGATTAAAGATAAAGTCGCAGAAGGAAAAGCAAATGTGATTATAGCCTCGAACTTTGCCATAGGCGCGGTCTTAATGATGAAATTCTCTGAAATAGCGGCGAATTTCTATGACCGATGCGAAATCGTTGAATTACACCACGCGGGCAAGCTCGATGCGCCGTCCGGCACAGCTCTTTCGACTGCGGAAAAAGTCGATGCGAAGATGAAAAGTCGCGGCATTATATCCAATCATGCGCAGGAAGAAAACCCGTCACGCGGCATGAAGCACGGCAATATTTTCATCCACAGCGTAAGACTCGATGGATTCCTGGCTCACCAGGAAGTAATTTTCGGTTCCAGGGGTGAAACCCTTAAAATAAGACATGATACGATAGACCGTTCCTGTTTCATGCCAGGTGTAATCTTAGCTGTAAGATCCGTATCCAGAATTCCAGGGCTCACAATTGGAATGGAAAAGCTCCTGGGTATCTAACGGTAAATTACTCGATAACTGAAGGTATGAAATAGAATGTCAAAGAATAAACATAAAGAACGGAGTATCATGTATTCTGCAGGCGGACGGTCGCGCGCCTCAACTTAGGGTAAGGTTCAGGGGATAAGAATTTCGGATGCCAAAGCGTGCAAAAAACATGAAAAACAGCGGTAAAGCTGCTGTGAAATCAAGAGAATCCCAACTGAGGGAAAGAAAAGAGATAGAGGATAAACAACAGCCCAGTGCAACAGGACAGGATTTGAGGTCTCAAAAACGCAAGAAAGCTATCGCGGGGATACTCTTTACCGCGCTATTCATCTTCACCTCACTATGCCTTGTTTATCCTGCTGGAGCAGGACTTGTTGGAAAAGGCGTTAAAACCGCGCTTTCTTGGTCTTTAGGTATAGGGAGGTTCGCTGTTCCCATTTTATTTTTGCTTTGCGCGATTGGCTTTTTTTCAGGAAAGTCCGATTTTCAGATGAGCTGGGTTGTTTTAGGAGTGCTTATCATATTCATTGCGATTCTTGCTATCCTTCAAACGGGTCTGCCGGCTGCTGACATGTTTAAGTCTTCGAGGCTTTCTGCAGGTGGCGGTGGAGGCCTCGCAGGCTCAATATTTGCCTGGCCCCTGGTAAAAACCGTGGGCAGGATCGGTTCGTATATTTTTCTAACAGCAGCTCTAATCGCTGGCATTGTGATCGCTTTCGAGGAACAGCTCTCGCAGGCACACAAAAGATTTTTTGAGAGTAGCCGGGAGAAATCCGCTACCCCTGTCGCGAACGTGGCGGTCGGTCAAGTGGATGAAAAAAGCGAAAACTCGAGGAAATCCTCAAAAAAAGAGACTGTTAAATATTTCCCTTCAGCGCCATCTCCTCCGGTTGAAATAGCAGAGGACACAAAAGGTCAGCTAGCGATAAAGGTGTCTGCACCTCATTCTGGCAAGTACAAACTCCCACCCACTTCTATTCTCAACAGAACGAAAGATAAAGCTTTTTCCCAGAAGACAAATGACGAAAGAAAAAGGGCAATAGAACAGACACTCAAAAGCATGGATGTCGACGCAAGGGTTGTTAACGTGCACAAAGGGCCAACAGTCTCTTTGTTTGAAGTTGAAGTTGGAACCGGTGAGAAGGTTAGAAGGGTAACTGAACTTGAACAGGACATAGCTTATGCGCTGGGATCCCCAGACATACGGATATACTCGCCTATTCCTGGAAAACAAGCAATAGGGATTGAGGTTCCTAACCATATCAGGGACACGGTTCTGCTCGGAGATATAATAGACAGGATTGAACCACCCGCTCCTCACAATTTGCTTACCGTTGGGATTGGGAAGAACATGTCCGGGGAACCTGTAATACTCGATTTGGCCCAACTTCCCCATCTTCTCCTGGCCGGTTCGACTGGAGCCGGTAAATCATGCTGTATAAACTGTCTTGTTTGCTGTCTCCTTTTCAGGTGCAGGCCTGACCAGTTAAAACTGATTATGATTGACCCTAAATTCGTCGAGTTTACCTGGTACAAAGAATTGCCACACCTGCTTTGTGACGTCATAAACGAACCAGAACCTGCGTCGAAAGCTCTGTTGTGGGCTGTGGAGGAAATGGATAGAAGGTATCAGGAACTTCAGAGAAAAAAAGTCGTTCATATAGACGAATACAACGCTCTCGTATCAAGAGATGGCTCAGCGAAGCCGATGTCTAAAATAGTGATAGTGATTGACGAGCTTGGTGACCTTATGGCTGTCGCGCGGAAAGAGGTGGAAACATCCATAAGCCGTCTTACCGCGAAAGCGCGCGCCGTGGGCATACATATGATCTTGGCCACGCAGAGGCCGTCGGTTGACGTAATCACTGGAGTGATAAAGAACAATATCACCGCGCGAATCGCTTTTCAGGTCGCAAGCAACGCTGACTCAAGAACAATCCTTGGCACAAAAGGCGCGGAAAAATTGCTCGGCAAAGGAGACATGTTGCTCGATCCTGGCAACCTTCCCCAGCCAATAAGGGTTCAGGGGGCTTTGATTCAACATAAAGAAATCGAACTGCTTACGGGATATATTAAGGAGCAGAGGGTCCCAAGGGATGAAGTCATTGACCTTAGTTATGATATTTCTTCAATGAAGGATGAGATGATGTTAAAAGACCCTCTTCTTTCTGAAGCGGCAAGAATAGTTGTGAATGCGGGCGAGGCATCAGCCTCAATGCTTCAAACGCTTTTGCATGTGGGCTATGCTCGAGCCCGAAGGCTTATCGTGGAACTATCCGAACTGGGCATTGTCGGACCACATGAGGGAAGCAAATCACGCAAAGTGCTCATAACGCCGGAAGAGCTCGACGAATGGATTAGCCGGCAGAATGGGCGACTGAGCAGTAATGCCGGCAAATAGAAACGATATGACAGAAACGATGCTTCAATATGGAATCCTATGATGTGTGCGGTTTGGATTGTTGGACAGTGGTATAGTATGTCTGGAAGGTTTACTCATGGCTAATCCGCTTTCTCAACAGGTGCTAAAAATACTCACATCCGCGGTTGGCGAGTTTATCGCCAGGGCAACATTGAAAAAAAACTGCGAGCTTATTGGCACGAGCGCTGAAGAACTTGCGCCGGAGAAACTGCCCGAACTTGCCGAGAGAATTGAAAAATCTGTCTCTTTCTTCGCAGGAAAAGACGTCGGCAAGGATGTCGCAGAAAAGATAAGGAATCTTTGTGGCTGAGCATAATAGCTGGAGACAAAAGTGTCTAAAAATACTCATTTAAAGAGAAGTTCGTTGTTTACACTGACAGTCTCAATAATTCCCGGTGCTATTTTCGCTTTAATATTGCATGCCTTGACCGATTTTAAGATTTGGCAACTGTCTTTGGTGGCGGTTTGCGTGTATCTGGTTACGGCTGGTGTTTTGTTTGCATACGGTTATTTCTTGAAAGCGGTCTTCACCAGAATGCTAAGACCTGTTGTTGAAATGTCAGAGGCGGTTGCAGCTGGAGATCTGTCTGTGTGCCTTGAGGATTTTGATGAAGATATTATTAGAGATTTAGTTGTTGCACAAAACAAAATGGTTGATAAATTCAGGGATGTGGTAAACACGATTCATGAATCGTCAATTGTCGTGACTAAAACAGCAGAAGATCTATCCTCAGGAGCAGAACAGGTGTTGACTTCAGCGGAAGAGGTCTCCACAACCGTGGAGCAGATCTCAAAAGGAGCAGAATCTCAGGCATGCGCTGTTGAGGAAACGTCGGAGATCATAAAAGAAGTTGCAAATATGGCAGAAGAAGTCGCAGGCCGGACTGGAGAGTTTGCCCGCAGATCCCACGAGGCGAATGAAATTGCCAGGGCGGGTACTCTATCTGCTGAAGAGACGGCTTTGAGGATGAAAGACATGCGGGAGTCCATTGAGGGCGTCACGGAAATAATGCACAGGTTAGGCGAAAGGTCAACACAGATTGGGCTTGTGGTTGATGTGATAACTAACATTGCCGAGCAAACGAACATGCTTGCTCTTAACGCGGCGATAGAAGCCAGCCGAGCTGGAGAACACGGACGTGGCTTCGCGGTTGTTGCCGAGGAAGTCAGGAGACTCGCGGAAGGGAGCAGGGAGGCTGCAGACCAGATAGCGAGGATGATTACCGATACCGAAAAGGAAACCGAAAGGGCCCTTTCGGCTATGGACGAGAGCGAGCGAATCGTTGTCGGATCTCTTGAGGTCCTGGAGAAAACTCTTGACGCATTCAGGAAGATAGCTGGCATGGTAGAAGAGATGGCAGCGGAAGCAAGCGTTGTGCACGAAGCAACAAGAAGTCAAATGGAGAGTTATGACAGAGTTGTTAAAGAAATGCATGAAATAGCTGCTATTGCTGAGGAAACGGCAGCGGGTACCCAGCAGGCTTCAGCTGCCGCCACGCAGCAGGCTTCCTCCATGCAGGAGATGAGAAGCGCGATTCAGGAACTGGTCAGGCTCGCTGCCGAGATGAGTTCGTTGGTGGAGAAATACATGGTAACTCCTAATAAAAAGCAGCTCTGATGAGGTAATAATGAGTGCGAACATGTACTCCTTTGACATCGTCAGCAGAGTTGATCTTTCTGAGTTTGAGAATGCTGTAAATCAAGCGAGAAAAGAGATTGACACGAGGTTTGATTTCAAAGGCACGAATTCACGAATCGAGGGAACTAAGGATTCTACAGTACTTTATTCTTCGGACGAGTTCCACATAAAAGCGATGGGTGATGTTCTAACCACATGGCTTGTGAGAAGAAAAGTCCCGCTTGAATCAATAGCCTGGGGTCCGATATCTGCCGGGCCGAAGGGAAGCGTCAAACGGGAGATACGGGTGAAGCAGGGAATTGACCCTGATACCGCCCGCGAGATGACAAAATATATCAAAAAACTGAACAAGAAGGTTACAGTCTCGGTCCAGCAGGACCAGTTAAGAGTTTCGTCAAAGAGCAAAGATGACCTGCAGGCGGTTATCAGAGCTCTTCGCGAAAAGAAATTCGGTTTTGCGCTTCAGTTTGTGAACTTTAGACCTTGAATTCGATGTTCTCCTCGCCTGAGTCCCTGAACGCCATCACGCTTGCAGGAAAGCGTTTCCTCATTGTAACCCTTGGATGTTTTCGTAATGAATACGAATCCGATCTTATCAGGAGCTATCTGAGCTCGATGAATATGGTAGAGGCTGATTCTCTTGAAAAGGCTGATGTGATAATAGTGAACACCTGTGGATTCATTCGTGAAGCATGCGAGGAGAGCATAGACACTATTTTTGAAATTGATAGAGTAAAAACAGAACTCGGGAGAAATTCCCCTGTTATTGTTCTGGGATGCATGGCTCAACGTTACCGTCACGAACTTTTTGAGGTGTTGGAAGAAGTGCAGGCGGTGATGGGAATTCACTGGGCGGGGGATATTTTGAGTGCTATCGAGAAGGTTTTGTCCGGACGGCGATTCTGTGGTGGGTTTGAACCTGGTGCAAAAACAGTGAATTTACGGTCAATAGACTCAACCAACCCCTACCTGATTGTTAGAATCTCGGACGGATGCGACAGGAAATGCTCTTTCTGCACAATTCCAGTGATACGCGGTAAGCACAAGAGCCTTAAACCGGAGGAAATCATCGAAGAAATCGAGCGTTTCACGATGGAAAATGAAAGAGAGGTGATTCTTGTCGCTCAGGATCTTACTTCTTACGGCAAAGATCTGGACAAGGGCACTGATCTCGTAACGCTTCTTAAGATGATTACTCGCATTCAGGGCGTGCGATGGATTCGCCTGATGTACCTCCAACCTGAAGGCATCACCGATGAGTTAATTGACGAAGTGGCAAGCAATGAAAAAATTTGCAAATATTTCGATATTCCTTTTCAACACTCGAGCGAGCGTATTCTAAGACTGATGGGAAGACCAGGGAGTGGCTATGAGTTTCTCAGGCTGATTGGGAAAATCAGAGAGAAAATACCTGAAGCGGCGATCAGAACGACATTGATGGTCGGGTTTCCGGGCGAGAATCAAAGCGATTTTGAAATTCTTGAGTCTTTTGTAATGGAGGCTCGTTTTGATTGGTTAGGCGTTTTTAAATACTCCGATGAGGAGGGAACGACTGCATTCGCAATGAAATACAAAATCGACGAAGCGACCATTAGGGAAAGATATGATAAAATCCTTTCACTCCAGGAGTATATAGAGCAGGAAAAAGCTTCTGCTCTTATCGGAAAGGAGCTGGAGTTGATAATTGAGGGAGAATCAGACATACCCGGGCATAACTTCAGGGGTAGGTCGTACAGGGAAGCGCCTGAGATTGACGGGACCGTGTATGTAGATGTTTCTCCTGGAGCGAACTTCTGGCCTTCCGCGGGGGATTTTGTGAAGTCGAGGATTGTTGGTATTGAAGGTATCGACCCGGTCGCTAAGATCTAACATTCTTATAAGTGCCTGCAAATCCGCGGTCACTTCGGGGAATATGAATGCCGCGAATTTCCTCACCATGCTTAGAATGGTTCTGTCGCCTGCGATTGTCGCTTTAATTCTCTACAGAGGACGCCTGCCATATGATTTGCCCCACAATGTTGCCGCGGGCTTGATTTTCATTATCGCTGCCCTCACTGACAAGGCAGACGGCTACTTCGCGAGGCGTAACAATACGATTACCGACCTCGGAAAGTTTCTCGACCCTCTTGCGGACAAAATCCTTATGCTTCCGGTAATGGGAACTCTCTGGCATCTTGGTGAACTCCCTCTGTGGATTTTCACCGTCGTTGCGTTGCGCGAGTTTAGCATTTCTCTGCTGAGGATTGTTGCGGCAAGAAAGGGTATTAGTTTTCCAGCCACGTGGTCTGGAAAAATCAAAATGTTCTCTCAAATCGTAGCTGTTAGCGTGCTTTTATTTTTTCCAGACTCCTCATCAACAGTTGTGGTCAGAATAATTGTATACATGATGGCAGCAATAACGATTTATTCCTGGATTGACTACGGACGAAGGGGCAAATCGGAAGTGTTCGTGAAAGTTCAGAAGAGTGACGGATGATTGCTGATGCAAAAGCACTGCCGAAAAAAAGCGGGGACTTGAAATTATCTGTTTTGACGGTTGGCGACGAGATTCTCGCCGGTGAAGTGTTCGATTCTAACTTTCCTGTAATTGCGCAAGAAGCGTCGGTTTCCGGGTTCAACCTTATTGAACACCGGACGGTAGGCGACGATATTGATTCTATCGCTCGCTCTGTTGAATCCTTGAGTTCCCTATCAGAGGTTGTTATTGTCACAGGTGGCCTTGGCCCAACGAGCGATGATGTTACTGCTGCTGCTGTGGCAAAAGCAATAAAGCGCCGCCTTAAAGTTCATGAAGAAACTGCAAATAGAATCAAAGCCTTTTTCAGGAAACTCAACCGGACTATGCCCGAGGAGAATCTAAAGCAGGCGCTCGTACCTGAAGGTTCCCATGTGATTGAGCCGGCAGGAGGGACAGCGCCCGGATTTATTGTAGAGTACCAGAATAGTGTCGTGGTCGCCCTTCCGGGCGTTCCCTCCGAAATGAAGATGATGCTTATTTCTCAGGTAATGCCCTATTTGCAAAAACGATTTTCCGGGAGAACGATTCGCAAGACAGTAGTTTTGAGAGTTTTTGGTTCTGGCGAATCCGATATTGCCTCGATGCTCAAGGAAATAGAATCGCGAAGCGCGGCAAAATTCGGTTATATCGCCTCAGAAGGAGAGATACTCGTGAAACTAACTGCCTCAGGGACATCCGAAGAAGTTGAAACAATTCTGGAGAAAGAATCGAAAAAAGTAAGGGATAAACTTGGGATTTTCGTCTATGCTGAGGGCGAGGAAGCGATGGAAGAAGTACTGGGACGCCTTCTTCTGGATAAGAAGAAGACGATTTCCGTGGCGGAATCATGTACTGCCGGTATGCTTGCCTCAAGGATTGCGAATGTGCCGGGAAGTTCTAATTACTTTCTTGGGGGAATTGTGGCTTACAGACTCGCGGCAAAGAAAAAATTGCTGGAAGTACCCGAGAGCCTTCTCTCTGAAGGCGCTGTATCGGAAGAGGTCGCTCGGGCGATGGCTGGGAGCGTCAGGATGCTGTTTCAATCAGACCTCGGAATTGGCGTTACCGGAGTAGCCGGACCCGGGAAAGGTGGGGAGAAAAAGCCAGTTGGTACCGTGTGTATTGCCCTTTCGCATGCCTACGGTTGTGAATCCATCGAGGTCCGGTTGCCAGGGAGCAGAATGATGGTCAGAAATATCGCGACTCTTGCAGCCATGAATATGGCGAGAATCCATCTTCTTAGAATCAAATGAAGCGCAAGGGTTAAGTTATATTGCCCAACACCCTAGTTTACAATTATTCAACTCGGCCGAAGTCATTTTTGCATCGTGAAGAACAAGTCTACCTTAATTTCAGCGAAAACTCTAATTGACAACATACGCATTTCAGTGCTAATTTACGGCACAAACACTGAACTTATAGAAGGCCTGCTGGAAGAATAAGAAGCGGCGATATCGCCGCTAAATTTGCGGAAAGATAAAAAATGAATTACAAGGAAACGCTCAATCTTCCCAGAACCACATTTCCAATGAAAGGGAATCTGGCAAAAAGAGAAATAGATATTTTACAAAAATGCGGTTGCGAAGTTATTAGAATTGCAGTCTTTGATCAATCTGCGGTACAAAAATTGAAAATTTTATTTGAACAAAAAATTTTTTTAGTTCCTGTTGTT
>JACVIW010000037.1 GCA_015711695.1 Candidatus Geohydrothermomicrobium daggyaiense | reverse complement strand
TGTCAAAGGCAAGGCTTCCGTTGATGTTTGTGTTGCGGGAGGTAAAGCGGTTGCTGAGGCTGTGGCAAAGATTATGGGCGTCGAGCTCAGCGTTACTGAGCGTGGTGTGGCGCATGTCCATTGCAGGGGTGGGTTGAGTGAGTCAATCCCGAAAGCCATTTATCAGGGTATTGATTCTTGTGCTGCCGCTGAAAAAATTGCCGGGGGCGGAAAGGCATGCGTTTATGGATGCCTGGGCCTTGGGACATGTAAGGCGGTTTGTCCGGTAAACGCCATAATCATAGATGAAGACCACCGAAGGGTGGTAAATCGTGATAAATGCACAGGTTGCGGTTTGTGCGTGGAAGCTTGCCCCAGACATTTGATAGAGATTGTTCCAAGGAAGCAGATTGTTCTGGTGAAATGTTCGAATAAAGACAAAGGTTCAGTTGCGAAAAAGATATGCTCTGTGAGTTGCATAGCATGCAAGAAATGCGAGAAGGCATGCGAATATGACGCAATTCACGTGCGGCAGAATCGCGCGTGGATTGATTACGATAAGTGCACCCAGTGTGGAAAGTGCGTTGAGGTCTGTCCCACTACCGCGGTCGTCAGGGTTACGGCTATCAGGGATAAAAAGACAAGGGAAAGGACAGGCGAATTTACCCCAACGCCCGTTTGATTCGTCACTTTAAAGTTTTTTCGGGCGGGAAATCTTCTATGAACAGGTGTTTGATCCTTCTGGGTTTGACATGAGGTAAATACTTTAAGAATTTTTTTTAGAGACGATTTTCTTCCTCCCGTTTTCAGTAAAGAATTTCAAGCAGAGATCCTGGAACTAGCGGGAGGACAATGGAGGACCATATTTCTTGCAGAGATAGGAATCCATCGGACCAAGAATACTGCAAGAGAGGATAATGTTATACATTTCAGTGGGGAGAATACGTCTTGACAATGTCTTTAAAAACCCGAATCGCTTATTTCGCTTAAAACACCGTTTTGGTTCGATTCTCTTATTTCTAATTGTTCTTGTTCTATCTTTTGTATCAATCTCTGGTGTTTCATGCGGTGGGAAAAAGCGTTCTCGCGCTGCGGTCAAAGGTAATGCACACGCCGTTATTCTTTTTTCCAAAGGGGATGTATCTCTAAAGAGTCCGACGCTTGGGGCATGGCTTATCCCGGGTTTTTCTATTCCAGTTTTGGACGGCGACATTGTTAACACAGGCGTTGACGGTGAGGCATTTCTGCTTTTTAGCCGCTCTTCAATGCTATATCTGGCTCCCCGGACGACGGTTAGATTTTATTTTCGCAAAGACGAAAGTCAGATCGAGATTTCTCGGGGGGATTCAAAACTGTGGTCAGGCGCGAAAGGTTCGAAGATTAAGATGATAGTATCCGCTGGAACCGTAAGCGCGAATTCTGCTGTTTTTTGCATAAGTGTCATTCCGTGCAGGTCAATGGATATTGCGGTCGAAAGAGGGTCAATCGAGTTTTCACTTGTCTCAGGGGAATGTATGAAATTAACCAGGGGTGAAGGGGTGACGGTTTCTTATGCAACGATCCAATCACAACCTCTCGAGAATGATGTTGATCTTTACATCAACCGCCTTAATCCGGCTGCTCTTTCCGCCACTTTACTGCTCCCGAAGTTTTTCAAAGACAGAACTGTCAGGGAAGAAATGGAAAGCGAGGCGAACTGAAGGATGGACCTTGGTGCTCCCGACGTGTGGGCGTATGTGAATCTCGGAAGAGTGTTCTATGATAAAGGTCTTTATGAGGAGTCAAGGACATGTTTTTTTAAGGCGCTTGAAATTAAGGAACAAATGCCTCAGGCTCTATCCGGTGTGGGCATGACGCTTGCAGCTGAGCGTAAATGGCATGACGCGATTGGGTTTTTCGCAAGGGCTTTGCGCATCGATGATAGATCTATCGAGTCCCTGACTGGAATTGCCCTTTCCAGTATGGGCGCTGGCAATCTGCGTGCCGCAAGAAAATTTCTGAACAAAGCGTTAAGGTATTTTGGCGACGATTCCCGATTGTATTGCGCTCTCGGCATAATAAATCTTTTTGAGGGAAAGTTTTCCGATGCGAAAAATAATTTGCTCAGGGCGGATGCGATAAAAACCGACTATTATTTTCCCTCCCTTCTTCTTGCCGGGGTTGAAATGGTCGAGAAAAGTTTTCAATCGGGTTACTCCCGTATCGAAAATGCGTTTAATTCGGGGCTTTACGACTCAATGGTTGTAAATTCTGCCGGGGTAAATGCGCTGAAACAAAATACAGTCAAGTCATCTTACTTCCGGCGAATTGGGGAATCTGGGGACATGCGTGAAAGATTATGGGGCCTGAAAAACGGTTCGGTTGTGGATGTCGAACTGAGGAATTACCGAAGGGCTAAAAACAGGCTGAAAAGTGTGTTAATAATCAAGCCGGACTTCGCCAGCGCATACGCGGATCTTGGATATGTATGCTGCAGACTGGGAGAGCCAGAAGAGGCAATTTCTTCATTGAAAGCAGCAGCAAGCATTGAGCCTGACAATTACCTCTGGCGGGAGTGGATCGCGTTTTTCTTTTTTGAGCGGGGGAATTTTATTGAAGCGAGCAAGGCAGCAGAAGAAGCGTTTCAGTTGAATCCTGGATGCTGGGCTTGTCAGCTGATGAAAGGAATATGCGTTTTTGAAAGTGGTGACAGAGAAAACGCTATTACAACCATCAAGCAAGCTCTTTCAGTCGCGCCCGACCACGGTCTTAGTCCATTTGAACATGCCTTAAAGGGATCTGCTTTCATCAAGATGGGCGCCGTGAAGCGCGCAATCGGGGAATTCAATAAAGCGATCCAACTCGATCCAGCTAATGCGCTGTACTTCAGCCTTAGGGGCGCTGCTTACTTAACTCTTGGTAATTATAAAAAAGCCGCTTCATCTTACAGAAATTGTTTAAAACTTGACCCTGATAATAAAACGAGCAGGATAAATCTTGTCCGTCTTTTGGCAGAAGAGGGTAAGTGCAAAGAGGCTCGCAAGGAACTTGAAACAGGTTTAAAGAGAAACCCGGAGGAAATGGATTATTTACTCGAGCTTGTCAGATGCTTGGTAAAATCGAAATCTTACGGGGCTGCCTGCGATAGTATAAATGAGGTTCTTTCAAGCCAGCACCTCGACGATGCGCTCAGGGTGGAGTTCTTTATTCTTGAGGGCCTTGCATTTAATGGACTCGGACAGAAAGAAAAATCTATCGAAGCGTATCATTCCGCTCTAGTCACCGACCCGATGAGAGGCGATGCCTGGTTTTATCTGGGCGAGGCACTTGAATCGCTGGAAAGAGTAAACGATGCGATCGAAGCTTACCGGAAGGCGGTAGAATGCTCGACATCTCAAAAGAGATGGTCTGATTTGAAACAAAAAGCCATAAGAAGGATAACTATACTCGAAAAAAAATTGCTCCAGGAATCGGATACAAATCCTCTTCATATTTCCGATTTCCGATCGTTTTGTGTAGTCAAGGCTGGTCTACGATTTTTCATATCAGGAATTTAAGTGCTATCGCGCAAGCGGCAAAAAATAAGCTAAGGATGAGCTCGCTAGATTTTATTTTCATGGGTTTCAAGTGGGTTCTCATTCCCGGACTGTATGCTCTTGCTTCCATCGCGCAATAAAGCTCTTCAGCATCCCTGAAGCTTTTTATGAATAATGGGATAATAACCGGCATCACACTATCAACCATTTTTACGAAATTGCGGGTTTTGAACTCTGCGCCCCTTGACATTTGAGCTTTCATCAGTTCTTTTGTTCTCCTAAGTGTGCCAGGAACGAATGTGAGCACAATTGACACGATTGTTGAGAGAGAATACACAGAAGGGCTAATAGAACTTATTGGCTTAAACAGCGATTCAATGGCGTCGGCGATGCGAATGGGTGACGTACTCATTATCAGGCTGGAAAGAACAATGACAAGGAGAATGATGCGGGATGAGAACAATATGCCGTTATACAGTCCAGAATCGGTGACTGTTAAAAATCCCAGGGTGAAAAGAACTCTGCCGGGGGTTAGGAAAAACTGAAGGAGGGCGGTTATAACGACAATGACCCAAACGGTCCTTATCGAAAGGAGCATTTCTCCCAAAGGCAGCTTGAGGGCAATAATGGAAATAACGAGAGCGCTTGCGAAGATTGCAAGCTGTTTTCCATTGTAGAAAAAAACGATTATAGAGAGGAATAAAGCCGCTGCGATTTTTAATCGTGGGTCCATGCTATGAAGCTGCGTATTTTCAGGCAGATATTGCCCGGCTGTAAAATCTCTTTCTTTCATTTTTTGCTTTTCTTATGATTAATAAGAGATTCAGCTATTGATTCTGGTTCGAGCGGATTCCTCAACTCAATACCAGCTTTTGACATTCTTAAGACAATTTGCTCCCACTGCGAGAATCCAGAATTTTCCTCGCTGGCAATCTTTAGAAATGATGTCAACTCATGTCGCCCCCATATCCCGCGTATTTTTCCGTTTGACAGAAGACAGTATGTGTCTGAAATTTCCCAAACGTCGGAGATATCATGAGTTATAATCAAGATTCCAGCGCCTCTCTCTTTAAGGAACCGTTTGAGCGCTGTGGTGAGGGCCCTTTTTCCACCGTAATCAAGACCGGTGAAAGGTTCATCGAGGATAAGAATCTCTGGTTCCATAGCGATAATCCCTGCGAGTGCGACCTTTCGCTTTTCGCCACCAGATAGCGAAAAAGGTGAACGCGTGCCAAGCTTTTCTATATCGAGACCTATGATTTCTGATGCTTCTTTAACGCGCCTGGTGAGTTCCGCTCCTTTCACACCTCTTTTCTTTGGACCGAAACTTATGTCTGAATACACGGTTTCGGCGAATAACTGGTCTTCAGAGTTCTGGAAAAGCATTGCAACCCGCTTTCTTAACCTGGCCAAATCTTTCTTTCCTGTTAGACAAACGCTGTCAAGATAAATGCTACCCCCGCATGGCTGGATGAGTCCGGCGACAATTTGGGCAAGCGTGGACTTCCCTGAACCATTTGGCCCTGTCAGGCACAAAACTTTCCCTCCCTCAACCGAGAGCGAAACATCAGCGAGGGCGTCGCCTGGGCTATAGGGGTATCTATATGAGACTCGCTCAAGCTTTACAGAGCAAACCATGTCATAAGTTCCTCCGCAGTGATTATGTTTTGAGGGACATTACAGCCAAGGGAGATAAGTTTATCGCAGATCAGTGAAACAGGGAGCGGTTCTATTCCATGTGAATCAAGAAAGCCAGAGTTTCTTAATATACTGGAAGGCTTTGCGTTGGCAACCATCACGCCCCCGTTAAGCAGTATGATTCTGTCTGCCAAAAGACATTCTTCAAGAAAATGGGTGAAGTGGATGATTCCGACCCCCATTTCTCTGAGATTATCAAAAAGGGTGATGATTCTCTTCCTTGAGGGATAATCGAGCATCGAGGTTGATTCGTCGCTGAGTATGAAATGAGGTTTCATTGCCAGAGCGCCCGCTATCGCGACGAGCTGTTTTTCTCCCATCGATAAATTATGCGGATTATTACCTGATAATTCCGAAATACCCGCCAGCGCAAGCGCGTCCTTGACTCTTCTCTTAATTTCTTGAGGCTCAAGGCATAGATTTTCAGGCCCAAATGCTACATCCTCTTCAACTGTTGTTCCGATTATCTGTGTTTGTGGATTTTGAAAAACAATCGAAATCCTCTTTCTTATTTCTCTGTGATTTTCGGGTATGCTTGTATCAAAACCGCATGCTATCACCTTGCCACATGTCGGCATTAAAAGCGCGTTAAGGCATTTGGCAAGTGTCGATTTGCCGGACCCATTCCTGCCGATTACAGCGTAGAATACTCCCCGGTCAAAAGTTATATCAATGTTTTTCAGGGCGGGTTCTTCATCTCCCGGATAGATGTAGGTTAATCCTTGAGTATATATGCGCCCATAATCCGAGCTTATATCCGCGTGTTGGCGGTTCCTGGCTGGCATGAAGGTTTGTTTCCTTCCCTTCATGCGGCGGTCTCCTTAAGATGAGTTTTAAGGGCTGACGAAACCCTCGCGGATGCGAAGCCCACGAAGAGCCCCGTTGGTATAGATATAAGCAGCAAATAAGGCGCGTAAATAAAAATGCCGGTATGACTGATAAACAGAAACGCCGCGCACAATTGTGTAATGTTGTGAGTTGCTGCGCCGATGACACTCAACCCAATCGGGCTAATCACATTCATAAGCAACTCATAAACCACGATCATGACCAGGGTGCTCGCAATACCTGCTGAGAAACCGAGAAATAGTCCGATTACGCTTCCTTTGAGAAGTCCTCCAATGAGGGTTCTAAGTATCGTAACCTCAATAGCGAATTTTGGACCGTATAGAAGTAATGCTATGACGGTTGCGATGTTAGCGAGCCCGAGTCTCGCTCCCGGCAGGGGCACGATTGGAGGAAAAGAGGCTTCGATAATGCTTAATATAAGCCCGATTGATACGAGAACACCCAGATCAGCTATAAGGTTCTTTTGCTGGGACATCCAAATCTCCTACTCTGTGATCGCGTCAATCCTTTTAGCTTTCGAGCTTCTCTTCAATCTTATAACCACTCTGTTTGGCATGCATATGATGCTTGAGCCAGGCTGTGCAGCCCACCCCATACGGATACTGATTTTGTCTCGACAAGTACTTGAGAGCATTTTGATTTTCTTTCCCTCGACTCTCACAACGCTTGTTCCAATAAAACCTTTAACCTTTAGATCTTTTCTTTTCAGACCCCTTCCGAGTTGAATTTTGTCAATGACCTTACCGTTTACTTCAATAATTGCGGTTGAGGCATTTTCTGTTCCTGTTACGCGGTGAAAAAAGGAAAGCATAAGGATTGCAGAAACAGCCACAAAAAATACGATGAGAACGTCACCTGGCTTCACTTTTATGTCCAGATTTTTTTCTTTATCTATATACATCATATGCGCAAACATCTATGTAAACCCGTTCCTGCTGATCAGGGTTGTAGCAGAACTTCAAGTTTCATTTATGCATGCCAAAATGTTATTTTATCACCAGGACCTGGTGGACATTAGCCTGCGCGAGGAGGTTAGGTTGAGCGTTTCTGTTAAACGTGCTGGTCCTGTAGATCACGGGCTTGTGAGTGGCTTTCTTCTTGATTTGGCTCGAGAAAAGTCATGGCAACTTCCGGCTGACCTCGACAGGTGGGACCTGATAACAGCGAAGCTAATCAATTCTGACTCGTGGCTTTTTTTGCTCGCGCTTGAAGATGAAAAACCGTGCGGGATGGCGATCATGGAGTTCAGATTCACTCCTTTTGATGTCAGGCAGAGTGCAAGTATTGTGGCAATCGTCGTTTCCGCGGAGCGGAGAGGGAAGGGCATCGGAACCACCCTCGTTCGAGATGCTCTACGTCATGCGGAGATGCGCGGCTGCTTTGAAGTGGATATAGCGATCGACCATGATGATCAATCCGCAAATTTTTTCAGGCGTTTTGGGTTTTGTGAGGAAAGATTGCTGCTGACGCGGTCAATTGAAGCTGACGCGGAATGAAAACAGTCACAGCAAGCTTCTGTGTTGATCCTTTGTCGCTTTTGAAATCGCCCCATTAACTTTTCGGATCTCGAGGTAGCACAGATTAAACTGCTCAAGTGAGCTTTTCAGCGAGTCTTGTGGCGAGTTCAATTGAAAGGGTTTCTATTTTTTCGCTGTCTTTCGGGTATTCAAATATCTCCGTCTCTACCCAATTTTCTTCGGCATCTTTTATGTCTAAGCCTCTAAGGTAATCAACGATGGTCGATCGTACTCTTATAGTGGCATATGTGGCGTCATCGAAATTGGTATGCGGGAAAAGTATCACGAATTTTTTCCTGTTAACCCTTGCCGCCTCGTCTGCAATACGAATGTTGCCGTTAATAATTGTGCTTCCGATCGTTTTCAAGATCCCTTGTTTTTCATGTTTATCAAGCCCTTCGAAAATATCATTCTTAAGGGTGAAAACGGTAACAGAGAAATTTGAGCCGTAGCGGTCAAACTCACTTATCGCCTTCTCGATGGAACGTGCGATATATCTGGAATTGTAAAGACCTGTGATTGGGTCCACGAGCTCGTTTACCCGGGTAATGGCAAACTCAGGACTAAACCTGTGGCATACTTCTCCGGAAATAAAAGCAACCCCACCATAGAGTATCAGTCGGCTGAAAAGCATAACGGTATTGGACAGATTTAGCTTATCCTGGGTAAACACGAAAACAAGAATGTATATTAGCGTCGCGGACACAAAACTTACAAGCGCCCCTTTTCTTCCGAAGTGAAGACCTCCGAAAAGGAGAGCGAGAATCAAAAGCTGTCCCGTTATCTCGGATGCGCCATTCGAATTCATCACCATCAAAAGGATGGTCCCGATTACGGCGGTAGCTCCGAGAACGAGCACCAAATATTCAAAATTTTTGTAGCTCAACTCGCCTCCTGAAAATACTATTCGCAATATTCAAGCCAGAAACAAAAAGCAATCCATCATACGAGGTCGATATACCCATTTAATATATCGGTTCCTTTTGCTTTTTTATAAAGCGCGTCGCGCTTGATTTTGTCAGCGTGACTTTTCATATCGGATTTGAGCAAAAAGACGTATTTCCATTACCAGTGTAATCTTATTGTCGATAAAGATATTAAACCGGGCAATTCGAAATTCCGTGGTAAGAAAAAACTCGTTAAATAGGCGGAAAAGAGTGACTGGCAGGATTTGATGAAGTTTCAGTTATGATATTAGATAGACAACTTTTCGCTCTTCTATTTGGCGACTCGTTCTTATATCTGCTTTTAATAACATGAAAATGCAATTTTAGATTGATATGTGATTACGAACTTATGGCGGCATTGACTTTATTTGGTTGAAAAGAGACCTCGCGCTTATTTCATACGTAAAATAAATACAAGAATTGAGGACGAGTTTTTTGGTTTATGGTAGATTGGTGGTTTGAGCTACAGCAAAGCATCCCGAAAGATACATTAATTCCTGGAGGAGGTGAAAAGAGAGTTTTTATATTTGTGTCACGCTAATGCTGATTGGAGGAAAAATGGAAAGAAAGAGTTTCAAAGATTTCATAGCTTTCAAATTTATGATAACGCCCGTGTTTATACAGGTCATTTTCTGGCTTGGCGTCTTGAGCGTCTTCGCAGCCGGCATTTTCAGCATGACAAGAGGTGGCGTTGGCGCGCTGATGGGCATTTTGATATGGATTTTCGGGGCGCTTTATGTAAGGGTGATATGTGAGATTATGATAATATTCTTTAGGATATACGAAACTTTGAAAGACATCAGGAATAACATTGTTTCTGGTTGGCAAAGCGGGAAACTTTTTCCTGCGGGTGAAGAGACGACCTCCACTGGCGACTCGCATGAGCACGGTCAAAAGCTTTGCCCGGAATGCGGAAAATTCGTTAACCAAGGAATGAAATATTGTAATCACTGTGGTTCACCGCTCGAGTAGTGTGAAAACTCTGTCGGAATGAGAATCTCTGAGGATATCGTTTTCGCCGTGGGCTGCAACGCTCTTCATACGTTTATTGAACTCACTTTACCCTTCTTATTTCTATCAAAATTGCTGATTACGGAAAAAGAGAGTCGTTGCACAAAGAATCGGTCAACATAAATTGGATTTTCAGTGTAATATCGGGCAATTGGAGGGATTTAGTTGTATAAGGGAGTCCGGATAGGGGAGATCGACGTACAATGTTTCGTATCCTCGAGGTTCAAACTCGATGGCGGTTCCATGTTTGGGGTTATTCCAAAAACCCTCTGGGAGAAAAAATCAAAGCCGGATTCGCTCAACAGGATAACACTTGCCGTGAACACGCTTTTAATCCACACTTCGGGCATGAAAATACTCGTGGAGCCTGGAATGGGCTTAAGGTTTTCCAGAAAGCAGTTTGAAATTTACGACCTCGATAAATTTCAGGTTAAGGACAGACTGCTTGATTTCAACATTTCCCCTCATGATATAGATATGGTAGTCTTCACTCACCTGCATCTAGACCACGCAGGAGGAGCCGTTGAGATTTCCCCCGAAGGTGATTATGTGCCAGTATTCCCGAATGCTGTCCATCTAGTGCAGGAGTTAGAACTTCAAGAAGCGAAGAATCCTCATCCTTTAGAATCTGCTTCGTACCGTCGGGACGACTTCGCCGCCCTTGAGGCTGCCGGACTGCTGAGAATCCTGAACGGGGACGAAGAGATTGCTCCAGGGGTACGCGTTGAAAGAACAGGTGGTCATACGAGAGGTCATCAGGTTGTTTTAATACACTCCCGCGGGGAGCAGGCCATATATCCTGGTGACCTCATTCCCACAAGTTCTCATCTCCCCTTAAACTGGCTGATGGGTTGGGATTTGTATCCCGAAGAAACTTACTGGAGGAAAGAGTCCATTTTGAGGAAAGCGGCAGAAGAGAATATCCTGATTTTCTGGGCACACGACCCGCATGTTGCCGCTTCAAGGGTCCGATCCGAAAATGGTTCATCCATCAGCCTTGTGACGGGATCGTCGTTGCCGGTAGGGTGACACAATTAACTGCAACCGTAACGTGTTAAGTTAGTAAAGATGAAATATAGGAGCTGGAAATTGGAGTGTGTTAATCACCCGGAACAGGAGCCGATTGGAAGGTGCGTTACGTGCGGTGTTCTCCTCTGCTCTGACTGTGCGATCGAACGGGATAAAATCTACTGCGCTGGGTGCGATCCATATGCCCATGCGCAAAATCTTCTTATAGAGAAGGAAGGACTGGACGTTTGGAGGAGCCTGGAATATGTGTTTGATGACCCACGATGGCTGAAGAAAATTCTCACAGGTGGACTTGTCGTATTTCTCTCTCCTTTGATACTACCGTATTTTGTTTTGCTGGGTTACATGGGTGAAGTTGTTAAAGCGGTTGCGCGGGGCAGAGATTGTGAACTTCCTGAATGGGGTTCGCTCAAAGGTAAGTTTGAGCTTGGAGCAAGGTTGATTGCGCTAAGGTTGGTATATTTAATCCCTCTACTGGTTGTTCTTGCCGCTACAAGCCTTATAGGAATTTTCGGTGGTGAAGTGGTTGGGAATCACTTACTTGAAGGTTTGCTTCTCACTTTATTCACGTTTGGGTGGTTGCTTGCTTGCATGGTTTTCATCCTTATAAAACTCACCCGACCTTCATTTGATGGGATTCTCGCCACGACCGGGAGTTTGGAAAAAGGGCTGGATGTCATAACGGTTATCCACGACGTCATTGAGAGGAGAAGCCAGTATTTTATTGCTCTGGCGGTGTCATTGCTACTCGTGCCGTTGGTTATGCTTTCGGGTTTTTTCTTTTTTTTCGTTGGTATTTTCTTCACGAGTTTTTATGCTCTTCTTATTAGCGCTCATGTCACAGGTCAGCTCTCACGCCGGTTTGAAGAATGACGAAGTTTTCCGAAAAGGGGAACAGCCCGGTTTGTGAAGTTGATCGTTTGTTAAGGATAATGAACACGAATTTTGCGAATATTAGTATTTTCGATCCTTTCAGGTACTTGTTTTGCGAAACTTTTTGTAGGTTATTCAAGTGATCACACAAAAGGAAGGGAGAACTTAAAGCGGACGGACATGTCATTTGAAAGATGCAAGGTCGGAATAACGTCAACCATACCAGTTGAGGTGATTTTTGCGGCAGGGGATGTGCCGATTGATCTTAACAACCTCTTCATTTCCAGTCCGGAGAGAGAAAAATACATAGAGATCAGTCATGAAGAAGGTTTTCCGCAGAGCTCCTGCGCCTGGATAAAAGGAATTTTCGGCGCGGTGTTACATTCGGGGGACATCAGAAGGGTTGTTGGTGTGGTAAGGGGTGACTGTTCAGGTACTGAGATTCTTCTTCAGGCTCTTGAGCGTCATGGCGTCGAGTTCATACCTTTTGCCTATCCGTTTCCCAGAAACGCCCAAGGTCTTTTTGATGAGATAAAAAAATTCTGCGTGAGATTGGGAACTGGTATCCAGGATGCGGTTGAATGGTATCGGAAATTAAGAAGTGTCCGAGAAAAAATTGCCAGGATTGATTCAATGTGCTGGCGCGAGAATCTGGTCACAGGTCTTGAGAACCATCTTTGGCTTGTTTCCGGTAGCGATTTTTGTTCAGATCCGGAACAGTTCTCAAGAAAAGCCGATGAGTTTATAGAGGAAGCGAGAAAAAGAACTCCCCTCAACCGGCGTCTTGATATTCGTTTCGCAAGGGAGATAAGGCTTGCCTATGTGGGGGTGCCGCCGATAGATACCGATATCTTTCAACTTGCGGAGAGGATGGGCGGGCGTTTCGTTTTTCACGAGACTCAAAGGCAATTCTCAATGATTCCCGCTCTCGAGAAAGGTGAGAACACAGAGCTCTATTGGGACATTCGCGATATTACAGAGAATATCGAAGGTTTCGACAATGATATCGCCGATTTTGAGTCTTTTCTGGCGCAATACCTCTTATATACATATCCCTATTCGCTATCCGAAAGGATTGCTGACATCAACGCTCAGTGCCAGTTAAGACAGATCGATGGTATCGTTCATTATGTGCAGAGTTTTTGTTATCGGAATATGGAGGATGTGATTTTTTCTCGTGAACTAAAGTTTCCGTTCATAACGGTAGAGTGCGACTGCCCGGGAAGGGTGGGAGCTCAGGCAAAGCTCAGAATCGAGAACTTCATCCAGGTACTCGGAGAAAACGTTCGGGATTGATGATCGAGATTATAAAAAAGCGTCAGGCAGTCATTTGAACGCAAAAAAGAATATTATTAAACGACATTATTAAACGCGTTTGAGGAATTAGTGTTAAGGTTATCCATTTGAGCAGTGAACACGTAATATTCGTATAGAATTTGTGTGTAAATGGGCGTAAATGATTGATCATAGGATTTCAGCTGGATTTGAAATTCGAAATTTTATTGAGCGGGCGGTGTCCCAACGGATTAAATGATCGGAGGTTTAGGAATTGAGTTTCTCAATTGCCGTGAGGAAGTCTATTTCGGCTGCACACTTGCTTCCGGGATACCCCGGCAGATGTTCGAAGCTTCACGGGCATACGTGGGTTGTGGAAGCTGAGTTTAGCGGACCGCGCCTTAACGAGCATGGGATGCTTATGGATTTCGATGAAGCGAAACGCGCTCTCGAGGAAACCCTCAAACCTTACGACCACTCAAATTTGAACGAGATTGACCCTTTCACCAGATTGGCTCCGACAGCCGAGAACGTGGCAAAAATAGTCTTTGAGCTTTTGGAATCAAAAGTGAAGGCTCAAGGAATAAGGCTAAGTTGCGTACGTGTTTGGGAGTCGCCATCCACGATGGCGTCATACGGAGAGAGCAAAGGAGCGTAAACGTTGTCTTCCAGGGGGAATGTCGAGGAAATATTCGATTCAGTTCAGGGTGAGGGTCCACTTTTAGGCTGCAGACAGGTTTTCGTTCGACTTGGAGGGTGCAATCTTTCATGTTCCTTT
>JACVIW010000036.1 GCA_015711695.1 Candidatus Geohydrothermomicrobium daggyaiense | reverse complement strand
TTTTTTAAGCAGGATGGCGCGTACTGATCTATGAATACGGCAGTTCCAACACCGAGCGGTCCCCCAAGCAGAAGCGCTCCTAAAGTGGTGAGTATCGAGCCGTTCAAAAAGGCAAGCATTCCGTATCTGCCTCTCAGGGGATCGGACACGTTCGGCGACCATCTTGCCGAAAGGAATATGTTGCTAAAGCCCAACTGCTTGATCGCAGGTATGCTGGACGCGGTTATGAACAGGATGATTAAAAAAACGAAGAAACCCGCAAGCGCGGCACACGCTAGGAGGATGTACTTGACCATCTTCTCTGTGAACGCAAATCTATCTGCTATCCGTTTCATGAAACCACCCAGGCAATTTTACCGGGAGGGGCGCCTCTCTCAAGCCGCAGCCTCGAGAGACGCCCCTTTTTTAGACTCCGTTTCACAAATATTATCCGTTAAAATTCGTATGCAGGTATGTAATCTTTTGAAACGACATCTCTCTGGAAACTGTCACTCAGCATATAATCAATAAACGCTTTCACCGCGCCAGAAGGTTCGCCTTTCGTGAACAGGCGGAGATATCTTGACAAAGGATACCGATCGGCTTTCGCTTCGCTAAGAGTAGGTTCAACATCGTTATACTTAACAGTCTTAACGGTCTCGTCAACGTATCCGATAGAAATATATCCTATTGCATTCTTGGTGGATGCGACTGTCTCCCTTACCATTCCATTCGAGTTGCACTCAATCGCCGAAGCAACGGGCTCCACGGGAGCATCTTTGCTCGACCCTAATGCTTTCTCGTCAAACATCTCACGTGTGCCAGAAGCCTTATCCCTTACAACCACCACGATATCGCCGCCAGAACCACCTACGTCACTCCACTTTTTAACCTGCCCCGTGAAAATCGCCTTCACCTGCTCAGCTGTAAGATTGGTAACGCCAACCTCTGGGTGAACGATTACGGCAATAATATCGAGGGCTATCTTGTGGTCAACAAGCGATCCATCATCTTCCTCAGGCTTAAGGTCTCGCGAACTCATTCCTATATCCACAACTCCCTCTTTTACTTGAGTTATGCCAACGCTTGAGCCTCCGCCCTGTACCTCAACGTCAACGCCTGAATTCTCGTCCATGAACCGTCCGGCAGCCTCCTGCGCAAGGGGAAGGACCGTGGTCGAACCTGAGACCTTAACTGTCCCGGAGAGTTTTTGCGCAGGTTTTTCCGTGCTCTCTGGTTCTTTTTTGCCCTTACCGCATCCCGGCAGAATCAAGATCAAAGCGGCAACGGCGAGAGCTATCAAACTCATTATTCTTTTGTCGTACATAAACACACCTCCAGAACTATTTAACATTTACAGAATTTACAGAGCGCATTTCCGAAAAAGTTAAAGACAATCAAAGCGTTAAATCACCTCCTCGTGTTTCATACCACTGGAAGTATCCCAGCGTCAGTTTGCGTTGTGGTTGTGAAATTCCCAACCGATGGTTAAAAAATTATTAAGAAAAGGTAAAAAAATAGAGGAGTTGCATGAGCTCAATAAGCAAGAGATATCAAATGACGGATATATTTTTTAAGACGGGGAAGCGAGAGGAATTTCAAAGGTAAAAATCGTGCCTTTCCCTTCCCTGCTTTCGACTTCTACTTTTCCACCATGGACATGGGCAGCGTGCTTCACAATTGATAGTCCGAGTCCCGTACCCCCGGTGTTTTTCGACCTCGCTTCATCAACCCTGTAAAATCTTTCGAAGATTCTTTCTACTTCATCCTCCGGAATGCCAATCCCCGTGTCCTCAACCGTAATTCTCAGCTGCTCATTTTCGATGGAAGCTTTAAGATAAACCCTACCGCCAGACACGTTATACCTGATTGCGTTGTCAACAAGATTCAACACTGCGCGCTTTAACAGATCATGATCAGCAAAAAAAATGGTGAGACCGTTATAAGGTTTCAGGTCAATAGTCACATTATATTCATCTGCGAGGCGTCGCTTTTCGTTAACGACATCCTCCAGCAGGGAAACCAAATCAATTTTTTCGCGCCTGGGAAGAGAGATATCGGACTCGATTCTTGAAAGAGTCAAAAGGTCATCAACCATTATCGACATCCAGGCTATCTCCTTTTCCAATTTCCCAAGAAACCTCGAAGCGATATCCTTATCTTCAATTCCGCCTGACTGAAGCGCACCAATTAGAGCACTCATATTAGCAAGAGGAGTCCTGAGTTCGTGCGAAACATTCTCAACAAACTCACGCCGGATCATCTCAAGCCTTTTCAGTGCAGTTACATCTTCAATAACGAAGAGGATTTCACCCTCCTCCCCGCGAATCTCATCGAGAAGATAGACCTGCATAAAGACACGCTTTTCTTCGGGAAAGAATAGATGAAACTCGCCCGTCGCACGTTCTCCACCACGCGCTCTTCTCACCATTTCTTCAACGCCCGCCGCGGGGACGACTTGACCGATAGTTTTTCCAATCGCGAAATCCTTTTCGGCGCCAAGCACTGAAATCGCGGCAGGATTCATTTCACAGATTCTCCCTGAATGGTCAACACGGATAATTCCAAACGGAAGGCAATTAATCGCGGCTTTTAATATCCGCAGTCGTTTTTCTATAGCATTGAGATCATCTCTCATGCTCTTAATGACTCTTTCTAATTCCACCGAAATTGATCCCGTCCTAGGTTCTTTGCCAAGCTTATCAACAGAGAAAACCGGATGCTCGGTTAAGTTATCGATTACGGATATTATTCGTTTCAGCTCCGAACGCGTTTTCCTGCGATAAAGAAGAAACGCGACAAGCGTAAAGAAAAAGCAACACAGAACCACCAGCATTATTACAGGTAACATTGGAATCACCCCAAAACCCGGGATTAGCACTTCGCGATGGCGAGGATCGAAGAAATGAATAAGAAGCGGAAAAGCGAGTATTGAGGCTGAACCATGAAAAGCAACTCTAACAAACTCCGCCTTGCGGAGCTTACGAACCGAAGATGGTTGGCAGTAACCATTTAGGACGTGGTTATGCATATTATTACCTCTGGGGAGGTTCAAAACGATAGCCAAATCCCCTTACGGTCTTAATGTACTCCGGTTTTGAGGCATCCCGCTCCATTTTCTCCCTTAGATGCCTTATGTGGACGTCAAGAGTCTTCGGCACACCAAAGAATGAGCCCCCCCAGACGTGGTTCAGAAGAACTTCCCTGGAGATAGTCTTGCCCGGGTTTCTCATGAGGTATTCAACCACCTTGTATTCCATAGGTGTCAGCGACACGCGCTCCCCCCTCACTTTTAACTCCTGCCTTTCAGGATAAAGTTCAATCTCCCCCATGATGAGGGGTGCATTCGTATCTTTAACCTGTTTTTCGCCTCGTCTCAAAAGCGCCTTTATTCTTGCTATAAGCGCTCGCATATTGAACGGTTTTCGCACGTAATCATCCGCGCCTATTTCAAGACCGACTATCTCGTCAACTTCCGAATCTTTGGCAGTTATTATCAAAATAGGAACGGAAGATTTCTTCCTTATTTCACGGCATACCTCCAGTCCGTCAAGTTCAGGTAGCATAAGGTCGAGAAGCACGAGATCAGGGGGATCAGCCATGAACATTCGCAGACCCTCAATCCCGGTTGAAGCACGCTTAACCTCGAAGCCTTCCCGGGAAAGTGAGTATTCTATCGCCTCGCACATCACATCTTCGTCCTCAATAAGCAAAATCTTCTTCATTTTCAAAACCATTTAAACATTACCAAAGCAAAACCGGCGCCGCTTGCGTTCATGACCATCAGGTCCTTTTTAAAACCATCCCTAATAATTTTACAGATAAAATTCTATAGATAATTTTCATAAAACCGAATCACCCCCAGATTTAAAGCTCTGTTACTTCTTTCAAGGCGATAGCACCCTTTATAACAGGGACCGGAATACGTTTCCATTACTCTCATCCCATTGCTCTCATCCCAAGCGAAAGCTTCCGATAGTGATTTCTCATCTTCATATCTTGAAAAAGCCATCACGCCAGATTCAATTCCCTTTTAACATTAGCTTCACGACACAAAGTGCCAGAAGATACAAAGGAGAAATCACCTGGAAAAACACGACATACAACTGGATCTGACTTACATTGAAGTGCGGTTATCTATCAGAGCGACAAACCCGTATTCTTACGCAAAGCCCTCAAAATCTCAAGAAAGAAACGTTTCAAAATCCAGGCTGGAAGCGTTTCAATCTGAGGGAGTTTGAAACCACCGATACCGAGGAAAATGCCATGGCGACCGCTGCATAAACCGGATTGAGGAGGATTCCAAATACAGGATAGAGTACGCCGGCGGCAACAGGTATTCCCAGGGAATTGTAGAAAAAAGCCCAGAAGAGATTCTGTTTTATAACCCTGTAGGTCTTCCTGGATAATTCCAGAGCCCTTGGCACGCCCATCAGGTCATCGCCTATCAACGTTATATCAGATGCCTCTATCGCTATATCGGTGCCCGCTCCAACCGCGATGCCAATGTCAGCGGACGCGAGCGCCGGGGCATCATTTATTCCGTCGCCAACCATTGCTACCTTTCTTCCCTGTGACTTCAGCTCTGAGATAATATCTACTTTTTCGCCGGGAAGAACTTCAGCGAAAAATGTATCGATACCAAGTTTTTTTGAAACATACATTGAAGTTTTCTCTGTGTCGCCGGAAAGCAGAAAAACATCCAACCCCATCTTCTTAATAATTTCAATTGCTGTTTTTGCCTCATGTTTAACGGTATCTGCGAGCGCGATTATGCCTTTTGCTTCATCCTCCACGGCCACAACCATAACAGTCTTTCCTTCTTCGGAAAGAGAAGAAATATCTTTTTCCAGCTGGCTCACTGAAATGCCGTTTTCAACAACAAAAGCGGGTTTACCAACAAGAACGCGTTTGCCATCGATAGTAGCCGAAACCCCCTTTCCCGGGATAGCCTTGAAGCTTTCGCATTTCGCCAAATCAAGCTGAGAGGCTTCCGCTTTTTTTCTGAGGGCGACACCAATAGGGTGCTCGGATGCCGATTCTGCGCTTGCAGCAATACGCAAGACGGAGAGCGCGTCTTTTCCATCCAGGCTTACCACGTCTGTAACAGAGGGTTCCCCGATTGTTAATGTGCCAGTTTTGTCGAAGACAATCGTATTGATGGTTCTTGTTTTCTCAAGTACGTCCCCGCCCTTGAAAAGTAAACCGAACTCAGCAGCCCTTCCCATTCCAACCATTATCGCCGTTGGCGTGGCTAATCCCAGGGCACATGGGCAAGCAATAATGAGAACAGCCACAAAGTTAAGTAGCGCTCTCGGGAAAGACGGGTCTTCCCCCAGAATAAGCCAGCAGATAAAAGTGATGACTGCGATTGAAAGCACCGCAGGGACAAAATAGGAAGTAACCCTGTCCGCGACCCTCTGAACTGCAGCTTTGCTTCCTTGCGCTTTTTCCATCATGCGTACAATCTGATATAGAATAGTTTCTTTGCCAACCTTTGTCGCCCTGAACTTAAAAGCCCCGGTGAGGTTTATGGTTGCTCCTATGACAATATCACCAGGGGCTTTGTCAACAGGCATACCCTCGCCTGTTATCATTGATTCGTTTACCGTGGAAAAACCCTCGATGATAACACCATCAGCCGGAATTGCCTCACCTGGCTTTACTATCACGATGTCGCCTTCAACGACTTCGTCTGCAGGAATATCAATTTCTTTTTGCTCTCTAATGACATGGGCGATTTTAGCCCTCAAACCGAGAAGTCTCACGATGGCATCAGAGGATTTTCTCTTTGCTCTTGCCTCAAGCATCCTGCCGAGAAGCATTAGCGTGATTATCATCGCGGCAGAATCGTAATAGACATGCGGGTGAGCGCTTTTCCAGGCAATCCGGGATAACAGGTTTTCGGGTATAAATGTGACAGCAACACTGTATAGAAATGCCGAAAGCGTGCCTAGTGCTATGAGAACGTTCATGTCAAAGGTTTTGTGCCTCAGGGCAAAAACCGCCCCCCTAAGAAAACGCAATCCCGCCCAGAACATGACGGGAAGAGTGAGAATTAGAAGAACGTAGTTTCTCATAGAGTCGTTCATGAGACGAATCAAGGGAAGCCTCTCGCCCATGCTGATCAGCCCTGTGAAAACTGTGAGTATGGCGCTTATGGCAAAGGCTCTTTTAAGAGCTGCTATATGCTCTTCCTGAGCTCTTTCGCGCGCAATCTGAATACCTGTCTCATCGGAAGCGCTAACCACGGTGTAATCACCGACGCCCTCTATAAACTTTTTGAACTGCTGAAAATCAGCGTAAAGAGGATCAAAAGTAATGGTTGTCGTGCCGGAAACAGCATTGACGCTCGCGTCAATAACACCCGGAATTTTCTTTAAGGAAGTCTCGATTTTCGCAACACACGAGGGGCATGATATGCCCTCCACGGTTAAATCGATGTTCGATACCGCAGGTTTGTAACCTATTGATTCGAGCCTTCTCAGTATGCGCTCAGGCGATATCTTGTCTGGAAAATAAGAAACAGACACGGTCTCGCTTGCCAGGTTTGCACGTGCCTGTGAAACACCCTTCATGGAAGAAAGGGTGTTTTCGATCTTGCTTACACAGGCAGCGCATCCCATCCCGGTTACGCGAACGTCAAAGTGGCTGATACCCGAGCGCCCACTTTCTTCCCTGGAATGGGATTGCGCGCCAGGAACGTCACATGCGGGTGGTCTATTTTTTTCGCTTTTCATTTCAGCACCGAACTTTGAAATTCTCCTTCTGTTCTCACTTTTTAACCTTTCCAGACCAAACCTTCAAAACCAATAGTTGTCCTTAACATGTTTCATCATATGTCCTCTAAGGGTTTTTTCAAATGCGGGATATCAACATCGGAAACCAACCACTTGAACGAATTTGCAGTCTCACGCTTCGTTTCAAGGTCACCTGCATCTCAGTAAGAACAAATGTTTCAGTCTCCCGGTGTCCTTGAAACGCTGAAAGTAAGTTTCGCCTGATTGGTTTATGACTGTTCTTGCGAAAAAAGTCGAACGATGCATGGAAACGTGGTTCTGAAAGCAAAGCGACTGATCTTTAAATTAGATTACTAAAGCCTCCTCGGATTACAATCGATAATTGTTAGTGAGATTATGAGCAAGGATTGAAGTATCAAAAAGCGAAAGGCTTGATTTTGAAAACATTTTCGGGGCGTTCACCGCAAGCGGCGCTTAAGGAAAGAAACAGACCCGCTCTTGTTCAATTGGTTGGCACAGTCCTTGTCCTTCTTTCTATCCTTGTCCTCACATCTCCTTCCCCAGCAAAAAACCGTAATTTGGTTTCTGGCTCCTTTTCAGAATGTGAGGCAAGTATTGGCGTTCCCGCGGGTTTTCACGAGGTAGAGTCAAACGCGGCGCGTGGCCGCAGGGTTATCCTTTCGTGGAGCGCTGTGCCGGGCGCAATTGGCTACCGGGTGTACCGCTCCCTGGCTAACGCTGAACACTACAGGTTGGCAGGTGGAATATCATCGGAGACCATGAGCGAGTTTCCATTTTTCGTTGATGAGGATATCCGCCCGGGAAAGAGCTATCGCTACCGGGTTTGCGCGCTTGACAGCTCGTGGAACAAGGGCAATTGGAGCGCCCCCCTCGATGTAAGCGTGCCACCTGGGATGAAAATCTCCCAGGTGGAAAAGCAGCTTATATGCTCTCTTGAGGACCAGAGACTTTACTGCTTTGAAAACGGCTCTATAGTCAATAACCTCAGGTGCAGCACAGGCGTCGGCGGAACACCTACAGGAAACTTCAGGATATACTCGCACAGAAGATATGTTTACGGGGCAACTTATGTTTGCGAGTACTGGATGGACTGGAAACCAAATTACGGCATCCACTCATGGCCACGTTACCGGGATGGTTACAGGGATTACGAAGAAAGCCTCGGTGTAAGACCCAGATCGCACGGCTGCATAAGGCTTCATCCGCTCGAGGCATACTGGCCCTATAACTGGGCGCCAAACGGGACACCGCTCCTTGTGACATATGCATCTCTCGGAAAGGCAACTATCTGCGGTACAAGCGCCTCGTCGGGTACACCTGCGCCCGCGAAAAAGTGGTACTTCGCCGAAGGATATACCGGAACGGGGTTCCAGGAATACCTTCTCTTTCTCAACCCTGGCGAAAGTGAGGCACTGGCAAGAACGACCTATTTCCCCGAAAACCAACCACCGCTCACCGAAGTTTACTTTCTCAAACCACAGTCCCGGACAACCATAAAGGTAAACGATGTGGTTAACCTTCCAGCACCCTCCCATGCAATCATGATTGAATCCGGTGTTGGGATTGTTGTTCAGCAAGCAATGTATTTCGAATACGCAGGCAGGCGAGGTGGGCATGTCACAAACGGAATATCCTCGCCCACCAAAAGCCGTCATTTCGCAGAAGGCTACACCGGTCCGGGATTCGACACCTATCTTCTAATCTTCAATCCGAACCGAGCCCCGGCAGAAGTACGAATCAAGCTCCACACCGAGGGCGGAATTTTTCCTCAATCGATATACACTTTTCCGCCGCTTTCAAGAGGCACAATCCTTGTTAACGCCCTTGAAGGCGCCACGGGACACTCGCTTGGCATCGAAGTCAAATCAAGCGGTCCAGTTGTGGCGCAAAGATCAACATATTTCACAATGAGCGCAAACCCTAACGGTTTGAATGGAGGCCACTCATCTTCAGGAGTTGCAAAACCTTCTAAGAATTTCTACCTTGCGGAGGGCTGTACCGCAGGACTGTTCGACGAATACATACTCCTGGTAAATCCAAACCCCATCCCCGCTTTTGTCAGCATAACTTTTTGCCCGCCGACCGGTCCGTTCGAGCACCGATTTTCAATCTCGCCATTTTCGAGATACACACTCGCGGTTGACTCGATTTCAGAGCTGGCAAATACCGAAACACCCTCGATAATCGAATCTGATCGCCCAATCGTCGTGGAAAGAGCCATGTACTATTCGCTTGACTCAAAAAGAGACGGGCACTCATCAGAAGCTACAGAAAAGCTTTCCCGATCATGGTACTTTGCCGAAGGATACACGGGCGGGACATTCGACGAATACTTGCTCCTTTTCAATCCGAACAAAACGGAATGCCACCTGCGTGTTAGTTTCTATGGGGAAAACGGCGAGACACTCGATTTCGCGGCGAGTATCCCGCCCATGATGAGGCTCACCCTCCATGTCGATGAGATCCCCAGCTTTGGATGGAGGGCAACATCATGCCGAATAGAAAGCGACTTAGAGATAGCAGCAGAGCAGGCACATTATTTCACTATGTCGAGGCGCTAAGACTCTTCAGACTGTTAGACAGGTTCTTATCTTTAAGCGACAGTCCTTTCTTGTCCTGATACCGAATTAAGTCATTCTGCCAACAACTAAAACCGCTTCATTCCAGCATAAATGGCGCTGAGTTTGGTGTCAGCATGGACTGTTTTTTGCGTCTTTCCGTTTAAGCAAGCAATGCGGGAAAAAACTGAGTTTTGTCGGAAATGGCAGGATTATGGCCGGCGAGATTTTTTTAAATGATCGCCTATCTCAAACCCTTCGACTTGACGCTTATCTCAACAGACCTTGAGTAGAGGATGACCGAGTCCTCGACTATCAATCCTATACGATATACGTAAACGCCGCCCGGCTGCACATCCCTGTCAAGAAAAGAATCGAGAATATCGCTGCTTTTGACGGTGTAGGTTTGACCGCTTCCAGCACCGCGTGGCTGTTCCTTCTCTCGCGTCCTCAACGTCTTTTCCACCACATATCCCCAGAAACTGCTCACGCCGTTGAGACTCCATTCGAGCAGGACGCCACCCTCTGTTTGACTTGCTACAAGTTCAAGTTTTGCCTTTCTGGGAGCCTCCTGCGGAGCGGTCATGGTTATAACAACAGTGTTACTGGAAACGACAGGCTCGCCTCCACGTACACCAACAAGACAATACTGATAAGTTTTTCCAATTGTTACACCGTTATCTATCGCACCGCTTATGGATGGATCATAGTATCTTGCTATTTCGTCATCGGGATATACCGGCACTGACCCCTCTTTCCTCAAAAGCGCAAGAAAATCATATTCTACATCCGGACTGACAAACCATTCAAACGAGTTAGCACACCCGACTGTCACACCCTTCAATTGGATATGATTATTCTCTGAAAGAATCTGCGCCTTCTCTTCCATGGAGGCGCCGCTCGCCAATACAGGCACATCCAGTTTCTCATATATTCCGGTCGGATATCCGTTTTCAGCGTCCATTCTTACGCTCTCGGAAAGCCGCGGATCCTCGAGTTTTTCTTTTGAAACAGCTATCTTTTCCGCTTTCCTCCTTCCGGAAAGAGATATGACCATGACCTCGCCTTCATAAATGGGAATTGGGGGATGGTTGCCAATTTCCACGTCAACAATCTTAAACACGGAAAGAATCTCAAGATTATCCGGGGTTGGGTTTTCAAAGGTAAATGCGGTATCAGAACCTTTTGCGGTCACATCCCGTGACTCAACTATATAAACTGACTTCGGGCTTGCCCTGTGGTATGTGCTTCCCCTGATATGCTTGATCCGTACAGCATCGCTTTGTATGGCCATAACTTGCGCCTCGGAGCGGTCGCTCAGTCGAATGATGCTCCCATTGGGGAACATAAGCGCTCCCAGTGAGTTTTCGCCCGTCCTTATCCTGCTGAAGGGGCTCACGTTCTCGCCCTGTGAAATATTCCGCCAACTGCTGCCTGGTTCCCGAATCTGAAAACTGCCCAGTTGCAAGCAAACTGTTGCTGAAAGGGCATATACTGGCGCTTTTTTGCGACGAGGGTATGCAAGCGTGATGGTAACAAGGAGAATTGCTATCAAAACGAGAGACAAAAAAGCAAAAGCTAGTTTTCTCGAGCGCTTGACCTTTAAAACCCGCGAGTACTCTTCTCCATTTTCAATCATGGTTAATTCTTTAGACTTTTGCCTCATTTTCTTTTCGTAAAGAAGGTAAATCTTCGACAGGAGCTCATCGTATGCCCGGGGACGCATGACTACAATAGAAGGAAAAAGCGAACGTAGGATTTCGGCAGTCGGATGGTCGTTATCGATCTTTTCAAGATCATCCATGAGCTTTGTTGACCTAAATATAAGGATTTTTTTAAATCTATTCCTGCGGAACTTCATGACATTCACCGACGGTGTTTGCTTTTTTCTCTCCAGACAAACTCAAGCGCAGTCGCTCCAGACCCCTCAAAATCCGCTTCGATGCGGCAGTCTCGCTGATTCTCAGAATTTCCGCAATCTCCCCCACCTTCAAACCGGCAAAGTATCTCAGCTCAATAACTTCCCTGTACTTGGCTGGAAGCTCCCCGACCAGGCGGAGAATATCCATTTTCATGTTAACCCCATCATCCAGAGCAGGAACAGCGTGTTCTTTCGAACTCCCCTGAAAGTCGTAGAAGAAATCCCTTTTTCTTTTTTTCGCTCTGAAATAATCGTTTAGAGTATTCAGGGCAATCCTGTAGATCCAGGTTGAAAAAGAAGCTCTGGATGAATCGAATTTTTCTATGTTAGCGACAACTTTCTCGAAAACGGATAAAGTCAAATCCTCCGCATCCTGTATATCCCCCGTCCGCCTCAAGACAAAGCCATAAATTCGGGAAATATACCTCTCGCATAAAGCACCCAGAGCATCTTTTGACCGGAGCGCTTCCCTCGCAAGAGCCTCGTCAGCCCCTTTGTCTGTCACAAGCCACAGGCGCTCTGTTCTTTTCCTGATCTTTATACGACCATCGTCCACAAAATGCCCCATAGATGGCAAACATTCCGTGATTCAAAGGTAAGACGATTATATAATTGTTCAGCGAATTAAGTTTACCCCGGAAGTCGGGCAAAGACACCTATCATCATCACATTATAGATTAGAACCGGAGATTAGAAATGGAAGAAAATATTCCGGAGAAATTCCTCTACTACCCTGAGAAAATCCCTCTTGGCATGCCGCCACCTTTCTGGGTAAAGGATTCAATAGAAGTGTGGATGAGAACTTCCGACAATATTAATATACACGGACTCTGGTGGGGAAAACCACCTGAAAGACCCGTGATACTTTTCTTCCATGGGAACGCTCAGGAAGTCTATTCATGGTCGCTCGTTAGAAAAGACCTGGAGAAAACCTCGTGCCGGATGTTAATCATAGACTACAGAGGTTATGGGAAGAGTGAGGGTACCCCCACAGAAAAAGGGCTTTACGAAGACGGCCGCGCTGCTGTTGACTGGCTCCTGAAAAAAGGGATATCCCCGGAAGAAATTGTCTTATTTGGCAAATCATTAGGCGGTGCGGTTGCATGCGAAATAGCGAGGGAAAGGGAATTTCTCGGGTTGATCCTTGAGTCCACCTTTACCTCCCTTTCATCCGTTAAGCGATATCTACTGCCCTTCGCGCCTGAATATGAACCTCCTGCCAACTCTTTCAACTCAATTAAAAAACTGGCTGAAATCACCTGCCCTGTTCTTGTTATCCACGGAAAACTTGACACCTTAATACCTTTTAGCGAAGGAGAGAAGCTTTTCAAGGCTGCGGGTCAAAAAGGATGTTTCTACCCTGTCGAGGGAGCCGGGCACAACGATGTATCAATTGTTGCGGGCGAAGAATACGGAACTTTTATCAGAGACTGGATAGAAGGGATTCTTCGCGAAAAAGGCTTTGGCTGAGATTCTCACTGTAAAAACAAGCCATACAAAAGCGCATTTTAAGAATTTCCGCCATGCAGCAACAAGCATGATGTGGGCAAAAGTGTTTCGCGCTCATTCCCTGAAGCGCGACGCCGGAATCCCGCACAGAAAACAAAAGACTTCATCCCCGGCGCATTCATACATGTGAGGAACGCCAGGAGGTACATACGCCACGTATCCAGGTCCAATCATCCACCTGGCATCACCTATCCTGAGGTAACCCTTGCCCTTTAGAATAAAGTTTTCATGCTCGAAGGGGTGAGAATGGTAAGGTGTGTGGCCACCCGGCTCGATCTCTATCATCCTCAAAATATAATAAGGAGAAAAATCTTCTTTTTCATTAATCAAAACTCTGATCTTTACCCCCGGGGCATCATCCCCAAAAGGTTCAGCTGAAACGTCCCTGTAGTGAAAACAGCCACCCTGCTCCATAACAAACATCTCCTCCATTCGGCTTTGCTAACTTGGGGAAAATGTTTCGCCTTTTCCCATGCGCCGCATTTCGTTATCAAATCTCATACGCGTTAGATCATTGTCGCAAATGCCGACCGTAAATTATACCTCTTTCAATAAAGTACGCTTCGCGAGCGGGCCTTCCGATAGCAACCCCTTTCGGGCTCGGACCTCTCGCAATTTCGTACGCAGCACGAACAACAAGCCATCTATCTTTAGCATCAACGCCGGTCAGCGTTACGCCGTAATGCCCCCCGCCGCCTACTTTGCCAGGAACACCCGCCGTCTATTTAATGACCGCAGACCCTTACGTAATAGAATTCGTGAGAAAGCCAGCCAAAAACAAAATTTCCTCCGGGATATATTTCTTTTCCTCAATAAACTTTACTTATTCGGGCATTTTAACAATTTTGCTCAGGGTTGTTTTTTAAGCATGAGGAAACTCTTTTTTTCTTTCCCGCAAACTTTACAGTTACCACAACAACATCAGCGCCCGGAATCTTTTTTGCCCGCGTGTCAGGTATTTCAAAGAAACACATGTTCTTTATTATTGAGAGGGTCCGAAAATTTTTTTTGATCTGTCTTTCGAGCGACGAGATTCATAAAACCTGTTAGTTCCGTAACCTTCCCGTTTCCATGAATAACAAGCCTCAAAGCGGTATCACGTCATGTCTTAATAGCACCGTTCTTTCATAAATGATGACTCATTTGCTGTAAA
>JACVIW010000035.1 GCA_015711695.1 Candidatus Geohydrothermomicrobium daggyaiense | reverse complement strand
GATACAGAATGGGCAGCTTTTGTGGAAAATAGTCTTACGCTCAGTTGCTTTCTTTTTGAGCATGATATTGATACCTTCAAACCAGCAAAAGTAACCGATTATGAATATAATCCATGTTCCGGCGGCTGCGTGATTACACCGGGAATATTCCCGGATAATAAGACCTCCAGGATTCAGCAGAACTTCGATAAAAACAGAGATCACCACGAAGAACAAAGACATGAACCATAGGTTGGGTAGACCAAGTATGTTAGCCCTTTCATCCGGCAGCAGGGAATGATAACGCACCGGATGGGGAAGCGCGAATTTTAATATTATTTTTCGTGTTCCAGCCGACGGCTGTATGGTAAGCGGTGTCCTCTGGTGCTGTATGGACTGCGGATCTATTGGTCGGATAAAAAAACATATCCATTCCATGTTTCTTTAAAGAAATCGAGCCAGAAAAAATCAAGAGCAGGAAAATATCGGTTCCAGGTTTCTGTCCTGTCGGGGTTCCCTGACCTCTTTGACGTACACATACGCGACAATCGCAAGTAGCGGCGCCGCATATCATTTGAGGAGGGGGATTTCTCTAAAGCTACTAAGTGCCCGTTTCGAAGCGAGTGTCAATAAAAATAAAGAGATATCATCTCTACCAGCGCCTGAACCATCAGGGAGCTCGTGTTTTCGGGGCAGCTAAACGTTTAGCTATGCGCCGCCATGAGGTTCAGCGCCTGAAAGATTGTGTCCCCCCAGGAATCCCGAAATAGCCGTAAGTTCATGTTAGAATTGGGCCCTTGTTTTAGCCCTTCGGGTCTCTTGTTCCGGGCCTTACGCGCCCCAATTCCTTGTACAGGCGTTATCATTTAAATGGCCGATATACCCGAGTCCAAAAAATCACTCAACTTTGGGTCGCATGTCGATAACTCTGTAAGCTTTGAGTGCTACTGTAGGGTCGTAGATTTCTTCCATTGGCACAAACTGGACTTTGGCTCTCATCTCAACTGCCGTGATGAGTTTCATCTGGATTTCCTGTTCCATTTTTGCGGTGTCAAAGCCTTCTTCTGGTGCGATCTTGACCACGAGCTCATCCGGTGAGTAGGGGTCATCCATGTCTTTCTTAGTGAAGATAATCTGATATTCCTTAACGCCGGGTGTGTTTGCAACTTCATCTCTGAGTATCTCCGGGTTTATGAGCGTGCCCTTGAGATTGACGAGTTCGGATGTCCGGGTAGCGTATGTGCTTCCTACCGCAATTATTGCGCGCTCACCATTTCGGCCGCAGTGGGGACAGGTTTCATGGGTTATTGCCCCGAGGTCTCCTATGACATAGCGCAGAAGGACAGTACCCCGGCGGTTGAGATGGGTAATGGCGAACAGGCCTCTCTCACCATCAGGGAGCCTCTTGCCCGTGTTTTCGTCAACCACCTCGAAAAAGTATAGATTGGGCGCCGGATTGTGACAGCCGCTGAAATCCGTGCATTCGGGCATGGCTCCCTGCATTTCGGTAAATCCGTAAGAGTTGCTTATAAAGGGGTCCTCCGCGCCCATATTTTGAAGCCTCCGCTTCATATCCTCCCGCATTGCCTGCGGGCATGCTTCCCCGAGAGCCTGAATGTGTTTGGTCGCGGAGAAGTCCCTTCCTTCCTTTTCTGCTTTCATAATAAGCCGCCGCATAAAACTGGCAATCCCGAGCCAGACCTCCGCTCTGCCTTTTTCAATCAAATCTATCGCATAATCCATATTTCGGTGGACTGGAAATTCAGGATACACCATGCCGGTTGCTCCATACATGTTCAAAGTCCCGATTCCCATCACCCCAATGTCACGCGCTCTAAAGAATCCGATGTGTGGAACAGGTCCCAGAGGAAACAGGTTTATTCCTCTTGAATACGGGGGAAATCCGCCCAGCTTGATACCACGGAATAGCATCTGCCAGATACCGTGAATATCATGGACGGTATTCCAGAAAGGCGTCGGGACCCCGGTTGTCGAGCCTGTTGTATAGGTGACATCGAATATCCAGTCGTAAAGAGTGGGATTTTGAGGTTTGAGCTTGAACGCGTCGGGCTCGGCCATGTAGTCCTTCTTATAAGTGAGCGGGATTTTTTCGAGATCATCGAGCGACTGAATATCTTCGGGCTTGATTCCGTTTTCTTTAAATAGCCTTTTGTAATAATCGTGCCCTTCCCACACCCACTCCATCTGCCTTTTAAACAACTGGTTTTGCATCTCATAAATCTTTTCCTGTGGCCAGAAAAGGGGATCATCATCGTTTCGGTACATCGGGATACTCTCGATATACTTCCTGGTATTCTCGGGAGTAACAGGAACAGTTTGGTATGTGCCATCACCTTTTGGGATGTATAGAACACTCATTGGGTACCACTCCTTTCCATTTTTTTGAAGAACGAGGATTTAAATAAGTTTATACGAATTTCTGGGTGAGCGCCATTGCCGGGTTACATTAATGAAGGGCGTCCGGTATGAATTTGCGAATTGTCAAATCAGGTTATTTAGTCTTCGTGACCTTTTTGATTGTGCGAGGCTCATCGGGGTTAATTCCTTTGATAAGCGCGGTTTTAAGGGCTATTACCTGTCCGGCGATTGCTACAGGAAAAGGGGATAACCATTCCTGGCAATCAGGTATTTCAATCGCTATGGCGTCCCTACGTTTCTCCTTGCGTTGATTCGTAATAAGAATTATTTTTGCTCCGAGCGACGATAGAATTTCGCAAACCGCCGGAATCGCGGAAGACACAGCGCCTCTGCAGGCGATAATCATAACCGGGAGGCCTTTCTCAGCTACCGCTATCGGTCCGTGGAGGAATTCCGCGGTCGAATATGGATGAGCGAGTATGTAGGTTAATTCCTTCAGTTTCAGGGAAACCTCATGTGCGCTTGAATAATTGTAACCCCTTCCCAGGACAAACGCGCATTTGACATCCTTGAGGCAACGCGCAATTTCTTCAGCTTTTTCGATTTTTTCAAGCGTTTCCATGAGAAGATCGGGCGTCGCTTTTAGTCCACCAAGCCTTCGTGGTGAGCCCGCTATCTCGCATGCAAGCGTTGCTATGGCAGCTAGAGAGTTTAAGTATGTTTGCGTGGCAGCGATGCTTTTCTCAGTCGCGCGAATGTAAATGGTAAGTGTCGCGTACTCGGCGAGAGGCGACGAAGGATCATTTGTTATGCCGAGGGCTGGAATGCCGCGCTCAGCGGCGTGTTTGACCACTGAGACTACGTCTGGAGACTGCCCCGACTGAGAGATCGCGCATACAACCGAGCCGGAGAGTTCAGGATTTTTGGAATACAGGGTGAAGAGTGACGGGTTACCCAGCGCCACGGGTATGGATGCTATTTCTCCAAAAGCGTATTGGGCGTATCTTGCGGCATTTTCAGAACTGCCACGTCCCACCATGTATATGAAAGAAGGACTGGCTCGGTTTATAATTTTCGCCGCCTCCTTTATTTCCTGTTTTGAGTTGTTTAAGAAATTTTCAAGTATTGCTGGCTCATTTCGTATGTCTGACTCAAGCACAGAACTCATTTTTTAATCCTTACTGTATTGCTGAATTATCAACTCGCTGCGTTTGAAGGGGACATGCTTGCACTACCATGAGAAGGGCTTATCCTCCCTTTCAAACCATTCAGGGTTGTAGGCGGCTGAGAGCGCGAGATAAAAGAGGGTTCCTTCCCACAGGTGAGGAATAGAGGTTCGATTCTGGAATACTTTCTCACCCGGAACGAATTCTCCCACGAGCACCACTTCACCAAAATGCCCTGTTCCTGGAGTGCAGACTTCGTGAGCCATTATGGAGATACACCTTTTTACCCTTTCGAGCATTTCTTGCCTTTTCTGGAAAGCAAGCGCGCAGGCAACGAGCTTCTCCGATGCGTAAGCCGCGCCCTGGGTTTCTTTCATGAAAAAGGGCTCAACGCTGGATAGAAGGTGTTCGGCTTGAGATTGAATACGCTCATCTTCGAAAGGAAGGATTCTTGCTGGCCAGATTACCCATGTTCCTCCCCTCCAGCCTTCGTTCTGGAATTTTCCCTCTCTATCGTCAAAGCACTGAATGATCGCCTCCCTGATTTCTTGTGCCCAGGAAATCCAGGAATCAAGTACAGACTCGTTTTCACCGAACTGTTTGCCCGCCTGGTGCGCGGAGACAAGGCCGAGGTAGGCACTTGTTGCCCCATGAAGGGTTCTCGTTTTTGCGAAAAGGTTGTCATCTTCTCTGGATTTTGCGGGAAATCCTCCTTTACCGGTTCTTTTCATCATGAGCGCTTGAGCGGCGTTTTTAATCGCTGGATAGGTTCTTTCAAGGTAGAAGTCGCGTTCTCCGACGGGGATGTGGCGCGCGTGCCGCCAGAGATTCCACGCGCATAAGGCCGTCTCGTCAATTTCAAGTATCATGAACGAACCCTTTTCGCCGTCAACGTAGTAATTACCCCAGAAATTTCCAAATTTTTTCCTGCTGCGTGAACTTTTTATCTGAACAGAACTGTAAAAATAAGTGTGCTTGGTGACCCGTTCGCTCGACGACGAGAGATCAAGGGCGTAGTCAAAGAAGGCGCCGTCTCTGGGCCAGTCAAAGCAGTATTGGGGCTGCCGGGAAATTGATGCCACAATAGCGCCGCTAGTTTTGTCAGTTCCAACGTCAAGAGCAAGGATGGACCTTTTGGCGAGATTTTTGCATACCTCATCGTCTACGTCAGGCACGATTATCGAGGATGAACGTTTTCTCCAGTGCTCAGCTGTTTTTTCGTAAAGCTTTTCATATCCCTCTTCTACGGATCTTGCGAAGCTTTCGATCGCCTTGTGAGCTTTATCCGCTATTGAAAAAATTACGGTCAGTGAGAACTCATGGTTATCATCGAACTCGACGGGGCAGGAAAGTATAGCGCACGCAGGAAAGGAGGATACCGGTCTCATAGAAAGCGACCCACTCCGCGCTTCAAAATATGGGTTGTGGGTGTACGTCGTTCTTGTCCCGAGCGATGTCTTACCGACAGAAAACGAGGTGATTTTCCTGTCAAACCCCCATACAACATAGATACCACCACGCGGAAAATGCTCGTCGAGATGGTCAACAAAATCCGCTATCTTTTCTGGTTGCCGGGACAGATCTCTGGCTAATCCGCGAGCGGATCGTTTCTGAACGCCATCAGGTTTAAAGTGAACCACAGCGTTTGCTTCTTCGGAGTAAAGGCAAAGAAAATCACTTTTCATTTCCTGGAGTCTCCAGTCTGCCGGATAAAATCTGGCACGCGCTTTAGTGGGCGCGAGATTAGCGTAGTAGAGAAACTGGAGATGCTTGCTTGACTGGCTTTCCAGCGCCTTTTTTTCCGATCTTAACACGAAACGCCGGACCAGGATATCTCTGTCTGGTGGCACAAAATCCACCGCAATAACGGTAATGCCAATCCTTAAATTATGGAAAGTCGATAGCACGATATTAGAGAACTCGGGTTCGTAGCGTTGCGCTGCATCCCAGGCAGGTTCATGAAACCAGGAGATTTTCATTTCTTCGGGGTCATAGACACCCGCGAATGAGCCATTATCCGGACGGACGGCTATTGGCCTACCCAGTCTCGCGTAACTTTCCGAGGGGCTATCTGGTCCCATTCTCACATTGTAGTTTCGAAGGGGGAAACCATGGACCGTACGGTAGCGGAGATGGTCAAAATGGCTCAGGCGTGGCCATCTCAAAACCGTGAGTTCACCCCAGTAGGAAATACCTGCCGTTAGCCTGCCGTTTCCCGTCACGCCATTTATGTTCGTCGCGCCCATATACCATTCTGAGTCAAGGTCTGCTCTTAAAAGCGGGTCCAGGTTTTTGATAAAATCACGGTTCAACCATGCCTCTCCATTGCGAACCCCAAACCGAAAAGTTGTAAAATCCGAAGAATGCATGGCAGCCTGTTTTCTCAATAATTTTGACTTTACCACATAAGAATGCCGCCTGGACTTCTTGATGTCAGTTGCAGCAGTTTTCCGCCACCACATCCTGGATCACTTTTTCGAGGATTTCCACGCCTTTCTTCCAGGAGAATCTCTCCTCCACGAGCTTTCGCGCGTTGTTAGAGATTTTTTCGTGAAGGGCTTTGTCTTCAAGAAGCCTGATCACACCACGGGCTATTTCTTCAGGAGCATCCGCGATCAGCATGTTCTCTCCATTCTCATAAGGGATTCCCTGCGCACCAAGTTCAGTTGAGACAACGGGGACCCCGCTAGCCATTGCCTCAAGCACCTTGCCCCGAAATCCGCCGCCGATTCTCACCGGACACACGAAGACATCGCTCTCACAGAAATAGGGGTAAACATCGTCAACCTGCCCCGTGATCTCAATCGAGGGATCGTTTTTTGCTATTTCCATCATGTCAGGTGTGGGACTTCTCCCTACAACAAGAAATCTCGCATCTTTTCGCTGTTCTTTAACAATGCCCCAGACATTCTGCACAAAGAAAATGAAAGCCTCTCTGTTGGGATCGTGAAGAAAATTCCCGAGGAACATAACTGTTGGAGGTCCGTCTTTCTTCTTGAACGGACAGAATTTTTCAACGTCCACGCCGTGAGGAACGACAGATATTCTGAGCGACGGCCTGATCTGGAGTAATTCTTCTTTTTCCTCGGGTGTGAGGGTAAGGACCATGTCAGCGTCCTCATACATATCGAACTCGTATTTTTTCAAGCCTTTGAGGTGAAGCAAAGCTCTTATGCCCTCCTTTGAGGTTAGACCCTGTACCTTTATGACCTTTTTTCTTGCCAGATAGTAGCACTCATGAACAGACATGATTCTTTTTATCCCTGTCAAATCAGGGTTTTTGTAGAGATACTGCGCGACCATTGAATATTCCGATATTGCCACGTCATAATCGTTAGCCCGTACCATTTGCCTTAGCGATTCATACATTTTCTCAGAGTAGGACTGCATGAAATATGGTGGCACTGGGCCGAGGAAGTAATTGCGGACTCTTCGAGCGAGGCTCTCGTTTTTGGGGAAGGGCACAAGCCTCATGTCAAGACAGTAGCCTGAGACAGATTCTATTTCTTCCCTGGTTGGATTCGCGGCAAAAGCCAAGAGAGAAACGTCATGTTTTTCTGAGAGGTATTTAATCCTGTTATATATTATGATTGGTCCGCCGATAACTTTACTGTGCGGGAACTCTTTAACGATGAATAGTATTCTCATTAACACTCCTTGTTCTTCTTATCGGGTGTCAAGTCTAAAGAATAATACAGTCAGATGGATAAAAATTAAAGTGTCCGTAGATATCATAAGTATTAGATATCATAATATTAGATAGCATATTTCCCCTCATAATTTTTACCCGTATTTCTCTGTGCTTGCGCGGGCTAAAAAGTTAGCTTTTTCTGTCCCAAACCACGCTCTGGAACATTATCTTTCTTCGAATGAAAAACATAGGCAGTAAAGACGCGGTTTTTAATGTCAGCTCGATCTTTGATGTTTGGTAGACTTGGTTAGAACTTTATTGCCTCCGATCACGTTATATACGAAAGGAGGTATGATGATGAATTTGAGATTTTTTTGCAAAACCTTAATTCTTCTTTGCTTGATAGCAGCTCTCTATTATGTCTTTTCGTCTGTTGCCTTTGCGGAAGGTCGCGGGCAGGTCATAGTGGAGTTAAGAAATAACTCCGGTCTGAGCCACACTTCCCAGCGCGAGTTCCCGGAGCGTCGCGTACATGGCACCGACAATCTTGATAAAAAGGAATATAAGTTTAAGCGTGTAAGGGAAGGAATAAACTTTTCCTACGTGCTTGCGAATCTCAAGCCTTCTTTTCCCTATAACGTGGAGCTGAGCTTTGTCGAGCCGGATTTCTCCGCTTCGCGAATGAGGGTTTTCAACGTATACCTCCAGGGTTCCCGTGTTTTGGAGAAGCTTGATATATTCAAGGAATCTGGAGGGAAGTACAGAGCGTTTCAGAGGCGCTTTTCTGTCAGGTCTGATACAGCTGGTAGGCTCTTTATTCAATTCCGATCGGATGAACCAGGCTGTTCGGGGAAGGCCATTATCAGCACAATACGCGTTTTTCGAGGTGCTTCCACGGAAGTCGTTGAGATCAGCGCTTCTGCCTCGAGGCAGAGATCAAGTTTCCCGATTCGCTTCGAGAACGGGCAAAACCAGAATTGCTTCGAGGCGCTTTTGGGCAGGCTTGGCTCGAGGTTTTTCATAAATCTTGCCCCACAAAGGCTCGCCGCGCGTGTCTCCTCTCTCGGTACCGGGACCGGCGACTTACATGATCTCGTTATTGCGATCAGGCAGGATTCAGAAATACGCGCCCTGCCCTTTACCGACCGCTATCCTGTCTGGGAATCGATCGATCAGAGGCAGACCATGACGGCATATACTTACGATTGTTCTTCCCCGGCACTGCCGTTCAAATTGAAGGCGAGGTTCAGGGCGCCCTTTTATCCGGGGGATGAGAAGATTTCTTCTGCACCCATCGTTTTTCTCGACCTTTTCGTGAAAAACCAGGGGAACGGGGTCGCCAGTGGTGAAGTGCTGTTTGCCATCCCTCACAAAAGGTGGTTCAACTCAAGTCGAATCAAGCCGTACGATAGCGGGGATGTAAAAGGTTATACCTATTCGACATTTTACAATTACGAGGATGAATCCATTAATTATGTTCAATCAAAGGTCGCAACAGAGGCGGTATGTGTTAGGGGTTCGGACACATCTGATATTGAGTTCAAGGGACTTGGGAAATCCGACTTCGATGATTTCAGCCATGACAGAATCTGGGATTTTGTGTCGCCACAGGGTTACCCGCGTGTCCAAAATGATCACCGTTTTCCATTCTTCACATTCTTCCCAAAGGGTTATTCGGGCATAAAATGGAGAATCGAAAATCTTGGGCCTGGAGCTACCGTTTCAAAGAGACTGGTGCTGGCGGGTCACGTTTCACAAAGGATTCTGCGCGTAAAAAACCGTTCGTATGATGATGATACATACAGATTTAAATACACATCTTATTTTAGTGACCTTTCAGAACTTCTGGTTTACGCTTTTCAAGAGAGTTCTGAAATGATTTCGAAGTCATCCTTTTTTGACTCAACTATCGGGAGCGGCGAATTTTTGTACTTAAGTCCCACCTACATCAAGGAGTTTCGGAATCTGGTCTCCTACGCATTTCAATCTTTTCTGGCAAATACATGGTGGGCACTTTCCGAAAAAGGTCGCGAGTGGTTCAGCACCTGGGAAGGTACGGATTGCAGGTTCCACAGTACTGTGGATGTGGAATACAACAACGCGTGGTTCTATTTACATTTCTTTCCTGATCTACTTAAGCGAGTCATGGATCAGTGGATCTTGTATCTTAAGGAATCCAGAGAGGGCTTTTTCTTAAGTCATGATATGGGCAGGGGGGATTTCGTTGGCGGTCAGGTTTACCCCCATGACATGCCTGTGGAAGAGAACACGAACTATATTCTTCTTCTTTATAAGTACTGGAAAACAACCGGTGATGGAGGATATGTACGCAGGAGATTTTCGACCGTGCGCTCGCTTCTTGATTTTCTTTTCCGCTGCGACACCAATAACAATGGAATTCCGGACATCCATACCGCGAATACTATAGATGACGCTTCTTTTGCCCTCCAATTTTCAAGAGATCAAACGTATCTTGGCGTGAAATGTCTCGCCGCGTACCATGCTGGGGCAAAGCTCGCGGAATTGGTACGTGACTGGGAATACTTGCGTCGTTGCAAATCGAGAATAATGCAGATAAATCAGACGCTTGAGGGAGAATCCTGGCTTTCTGACCGTTTTGTTGTTTCACTTGACTCAAGGTGCGCGGATAGAGAAAGGGACGCTTACAGTATCTACGCGTCCAATGGTTTGGTTTATCTTTTATCATCAGATTTTACGTGCGGTTTGTCATCGCAGAATATCGATAGGATAAAGAAAGACCTTGCAACTTCTTCAATCAATACGAAAGCTAAGTTTGGGTCTGTGCATACTTCGTATGATAGCCGCAAGCAGTGGCTTTCACAGAACATGTGGAGGGATCAGGCAGCGCTCTTCCTGGGTGTACCCGTTGAGGGCAGGGACACACTCATGATGGTGAGAAGATACTGGGATGCTCTTCTGTATTTCGCCAGGTATTTAAATGGTGGATTCTGGGATGTCGTGGTCTATTCGGGGGCGGTTGTAAAAGGGGCTTCTTTGCAGTATTCAGGGGTGTTCTATTGTGGCGAGGCCGTAAACGCGCAAGGGGCGGCGAAATTCCCGGGTAATAGTATCGCTTCGAAAGGAATAAGCGCGAGCGCTTTAGGCCAGGGACTTGGGTATTACCCGAGGGGAACCGCAGCTTTAGGTTTGCTTTCCGCAGCAGCCGGGATATCGCTTGATGTCCCGGGGGACAGGCTTTTTTACAGACCTTCTACGAAACCTGTCAAGGTACCTATCTTCGAGAGGGCTGACTGGCACAACCCGGATTCTTCAAAAAGAGTTCCTGTTATCTCATTCACCAAAGATGGCACTGTATCTTTTAAGAATTCCCATCTGCTCCCAACAATCAAAGAACCCAGGCGCGAGAGGAAAGTGGTTAATACCTGGAAAACTGCAAACGCGATGAGTCCTGATGGAGATGGGGTGAATGATAGGTTTGAGGTGAAGTACTCACTTGATGACACTGCCCGGATTGCTCCTGCAATCTGGAATGGAAGAAGAAAAGTGCGAACATTTCCCGAATTAAAGCAAAAGGGTCAGATAGTTCTGAACTGGGATGGGAAGGATGATGCTGGCAAGACTGTAAACGATGGACTTTACTGGGTGGGCCTCGACGCATCTCCTTCTGACAGGCGTCTGAGCCTCACGGAAGATCACGCGGTAGTATGGGTTAACAGGACAACCCCAAATCTCTCCAGCGAGTGGCACTTGGCCGAAGGGTATACCGCAGGAAAATTCGACACTTATATTCTCATTCAGAATCCTGATTCAAACCTTGCAAAAACGGAAGTGCGTTATATGCTTCCCGGGGGTCAAACATTGAATCGCGAGTATTTAATCAAAGGTAAGAGCAGGTTTACGATTTCTGTTGATAGCATCTTTCCCTCAAGTGAGGTAAGCGCATACGTGAAGGCTGACAGAAAGATAGCGGTTGAAAGGGCAATGTATTTTAATGGGCGACGATCAGGTCATGCCTCTACCGGAGTAGCCACGCCGTCAACTAAATGGTATTTCGCTGAGGGTTGTACAGCGCACGGCTTCGATACTTTTATACTAATCTGTAATCCAGGAGAGGAGGAGGCGCGGATTAAGGTAACATTTATGACCCCTGGAATGGGGAATGTCCGGAAAAGCATTTCTGTGCCTCCTCATTCTCGCTTCACTATCTGGCTGAACGAGATTCTACCCGAACGCGATGTTTCGACGTTGCTTGAAAGCTCAGTGCCCATTGTCGCGGAGAGAGCACAGTACTTCAACGATATGACATCCGGTACCTGTTCGATCGGCGCGGTCTCGACCTCTCGCACATGGTATCTCGCTGAAGGGTGTACGGGACATGGTTTTGAGGAGTTTATACTTGTGCAGAATCCAAACAAAGACCCCTGCAATATCTCTGTTCGTTTTATGAAGAGCGACGGAACGAGCACTCTGAGAAACTATGATCTTCCTCCCGAATGTAGATTCACAATTGGTGTAAATGAAATTGTTCCTGAGAGCGACATTTCAGCGAGGGTTACATCTTCACGACCTGTGCTTGTTGAAAGAGCCATGTACTGGAATAACAGAATTGACGGGCACGCCTGCCTTGCTACGCCCACACCCGACGCTTCATGGTATCTCGCTGAAGGGTACACGGGCGGGGATTTCGAAACATGGATTCTAGTTCAGAACCCGTCAGATAACGCTTGCACGGTCAAATTTACTTTCATGGAACCCGGCGGCGGGACTTTAAGCAGAGAATATGCGCTGAATCCACAAAGCCGATTCACACTCGACGCCAGACAATTCCTCCCTTCAGCCGAGTTCTCGACTGAGATCTCAGGAAGTGAGCCCATCATTGTTGAAAGGTCCGTATATTTTGGAAGTCGGAGTGGGGGTACATGCACGCCGGGTATTAGAGGATGGAACTATTGAGTTGTTGAAATATGTTTTGCAGGGTTGCCTGAAGCTCCTCAATATTGGCCCGGGTTTTATCTTGAATTGTTTATAAGTTGGAGGCGCGCCTTTTCAGCATAACCGGATTATGCATAACAGCGGACTTGTGAAAAGCAGAATTCTTTTTGCCAGGGAAAGCATTGGATGCTGGATTGCCCTGCCCTGGTTTTTTGTTTGGAGGTCAAATTTGGATGTAATTGAAACGTTTCTGAAGATGTTCATGGTTGTTGTGCTCACGGGGTTTCTAATCTTCATGCCATTTATCCCTGCAAGGGCGTTTGGGATTATAGTGTGCCTCGATCCTGGCCATGGGGGCAGTGACCCGGGCGCAGTGGGGAATGGAATAAAAGAAAAAGATGTTAACCTCGACATTGCTTTAAGAGCACGAAAACTGTTGACGGGTATGGGTTATCAGGTAATCATGACACGGGAAAAGGATGTCCATGTTTCTCTCGAAGAACGGTGCAGAATTGCTAACAGTTGCGGAGCCGAAGCGTTCTTGAGCATTCATAACAATGCTTCCGCCTATGGAGGAGAGGGCACAGAGACTTATTGCTATTACAATTCTGAAGAGGGAAGAATTCTTGCAAAATCCGTGCATTCGCAAGTGGTGTCTCGCATAGGGCTAAAGAACCGTGGCGTGAAAGAAGCGGGTTTCTATGTTCTTGCCAACACGGATATGCCCGCTGCTCTTCTCGAGTGCGCCTTTATTTCTAACCCGAAAGAAGCAGAGTTTCTTAAAAAACCCTCATTCAGACAGAAGATCGCCGAAGGCATTGCCGCTGGAATGGCCGATTATCTGCGGGATCCTGGACTTTTCACAGAATATATACCGTTAATGAATCCAGACTCTTCAAAAACCGCGAGGGTGAGGGTGGATTTTTTAGCGACTGATGGTCGCAGGAGAAGTGAAATCTTTGAAATCCTGCCACTTGAAAGGCACACATTAAACGTCGATAGAGAGATTAGAAACGCGGATGTTTCAACCGTTATCCGGTCCGAGAACGGGGTAAAGATTGTTTGCGAAAGAACGATGTATTTCAACTTTTCCCATAACAACGGCGGGCACTGTTCGAAAGGAGCAACAAGCTTTTCGAGAAACTGGTATTTAGCTGAAGGCTCAACAGCGTGGGGATTTTCCACATTTATTGTCATCCTAAACCCTGGGAATAAGGAGTCGAAGACGGCTCTTCGGCTCTTGCGCGCTGATGGCTTTTCAGAAGCTTTTGAGTTCTTTGTCCCGCCTGCGTCGAGGTTAACCGTGAACGCTTCAAAGCTGAAGGGTTTCGAGTATGCAGATTTTTCAACAGTTGTAACTTCTGATGAGCCAGTGGTTGTCGAAAGAGCCATGTATTTCTCTGATTTCAAAGGTATATCGGGCGGGCATGCTTCGTGTGCTGCCCCGAGGGCAAGCAGGCGATGGTATTTCGCGGAAGGGTACACCGGAAAAGGATTTGATACGTTTATATTGATGGCAAATCCAAACACCACCACGGCTAAAATCCACATGGTAAACATGCTCCCCGGTGGAAGAACTATATCGAATTACCTTTTCATCGGTCCAGAGAGTAGGAAGACAATTCACCTCAACCTTGTTTCAGGACTTGAATCAACCGACGTCTCAACAGTTATTTATTCGAATGTTCCAGTGCTTGCGGAAAGATCAATTTATTTCGATTATCACGGTATTAAAGATGGGTCGAACTCATTTGGCACCCCTGTACCTTTGAAGGGTTCATACCTTGCTGAGGGTTATGCTGGTGAAGGATTCGATACCTTTCTACTTCTCATGA
>JACVIW010000034.1 GCA_015711695.1 Candidatus Geohydrothermomicrobium daggyaiense | reverse complement strand
AACTTGAGATCGTTGATATAGGCATTCCTGAAAACCTCATTGAAAAGGTTGCAGAATCAAGGATCTACCTACTCGACGAGGGTTTTGTCCTTGACATTCTTCCGGTTAGAGCGCCTGATGCTCACAAAGGCAGTTGCGGGAGAGTTCTGGTCATAGGCGGGTCGACCGGGCTGACTGGGGCAGTCGCGCTTTGCGCGCAGGCGTGCCTGAGGGCTGGTGCGGGTGTTGTGACAGCGGGTATTCCCGAAAGCCTTAACCTCATAATGGAAGTAAAGCTCACTGAAGTGATGAGCATGCCGCTTCCGGATACAGGCAGAGGGTCCTTGTCTGTTAAGGCGGTGGGACCCGTTTTGGAAAGCGTTAACAAATTCGACGTAATGGCAATTGGTCCGGGTCTTGGCAGGGATACTGAGGCGGTGGAGTTTGTCAGGGAAATTCTTCAGAAAGCGCAAAAACCCGTGGTTCTCGACGCAGACGGATTGAACGCTCTTGTGGGATCTACAGAGATTCTCTCAGAAAGAAAACAGGATACAATTATTACACCTCACCCCGGTGAAATGGCGAGACTCATGGGAATTTCTCCCGGAGAAGTTCAAGCGGACAGAGTATCGACCGCTTTAAAGGCTGCTCATGACTGGAAGTGCGTGGTTGTTTTGAAGGGGGCGGGGACTTTAATCGCTGAACCAGCGGGCAGGTTATATGTTAATTCCTCGGGAAACCCTGGGATGGCGTCCGCTGGCATGGGGGACGTACTCACCGGATGTGTTGCCGCTTTTGTTGCCCGTGGTCTCCCGGTATTTGACGCTGCGGCGGCGGGAGCTTTTATACATGGACACGCCGCGGATTTATCTGCTGCTTTGAATGCGACCGAGGGTATGATAGCGAGAGATGTGATTGGATGTATTCCGCTTGCGATGCGAAGGGAAAACCGCAGAGAATCCGATAGAAGGAAAAGTTCTATTCGAAAGCTTAAGAGCATGGATTAATTTTTCTTATCGGTAGAAAAAGTATGGAGGTAGAATCTCTTCTGAGGTGAAGAAATTATCAGGAAGGGTCCAGTTGCTTTTGCAGGAACACGGCTCAAATAATAGCAATGGCTTGGTTGATGGCAAAGGATATACTATACGCGGAACCAATATTGTAAGATGGGTTTCTAACACATACGTACGCAAGCACAAAGCCCGTATTTCAGAAATATGAATGATACTTCAAGGCCTGTCAGGGCAATAGTAAACCTTTCAAACCTTAGATCTAATATATCATTCCTCAAGAGTCTGATCCCCGACGGTTGTAAATTCATGGCTGTTGTTAAGGCGAACGCATATGGTCATGGCGATATTCAGATATCCAGAGTCGCGCTCGAGGCCGGGGCGGATTGTCTCGGTGTCGCGATATTAGCAGAGGCGCGGCGCCTGAGGAAAGCGGGATTTGAATGTCCCATCCATCTTCTCTTTGAACCAGCCCCCGACTATGCGACTGAGGCTGTGGCCCTCTATTTGACCTGTTCTTTATCCGCGTTTGAGTTTGCTCGCTTGCTCTCCGATGCAGCTTCCGCTTTGAAAAAGAAAGCGAAGGTCCATATCAAAATCGATACAGGAATGCACAGGGTTGGAATCGATCCAGAAGACCTTGATAGCTTTATCTTGTGCTTATCCAGGCTTGGCGGAATTGATATAGAGGGCATCTACACTCATTTTGCCTGTGCTGATAATCCCGAAAGCGGGTTCACCAAGAAACAAATGGACGTTTTCGAGCGTGCGTTCGAAAGAGCTCAGGAGATTCTCGGAAAAGAACTCGTAAAGCATGCCGCAAACAGCGCGGCAATTCTTGCGCATAAGAGAAGTCATTATGACATGGTAAGGGCGGGAATAGCGATTTACGGGCTATCGCCTTCAGGCTTGATTCACCCGCAGGGCAATCTTAAGCCTGTAATGTCTATTGAGGGTGAGGTTGTTTTCTCGAAACTCGTTCGGAGAGGAGAAGGGGTGAGTTATGGTCTTGAGTATATAGCGCCATCTGATACGAACATCGCGGTGATTCCCATCGGATATGGTGACGGTTTTTCAAGAATTCTCTCTGGCAAGGCTCATGTTCTTATCGGGGGAAAGAGAAGAAAAGTTGTGGGTAATATTTGTATGGATTTAAGTATGGTCGAGACTGGAAACGAATGTTTTAAGAAGGGAACCATGTTTGTAGCAGTAGGTAAACAGGGTGAAGAGGAAATAACCATAGATGAGCTCGCTTCTATTCTCGGGACGATAAACTATGAGGTCCTCTGCATGCTAGACCGAAGGATACCGCGTGTTTACATGGATTCTTTTTGAAGAGGATAAGAAAATCAAAGTTTGCTCCTGCTACGACGCAGTAGATGATGGTCGAAAGTGAGTTCATGTGCAAATAAATGCTTTTGGTCAAAGCCAGATGCCAGGTAGGCTTAATAGAAAAGCTTCAACTGAACTTTGTGATGGTTGTTCAAGGGCTGAGAAGGGAGAAATCGAAGTGGTTGTCATTCTCTAGGGGTCATTCCTAAAGGAACATGCAATGGAGATTGGAAACATAATCTGTCCCACGGTTTTTTGCATATTGCACGGAAATGTTGGGGCGAGAATTTATTGAGGAATTTCATGACGATGGTGGAATCGTGATCCAGGCTACCGATCAGGGTATTGCAGAAAAGACAGGAAAGGAAATTGAAAAGGTTTTCAAGGGTAATTTGAAAATCATATGGCTGAACAATAGCAAATTTGTTCGCGTAATCTATGAGCGCAACTAAATTAATATCAAAATTGATAATCGTAGGTTTTTTCTATAGGTTATTCACCTCATTGGGGTATGTTTAGCCTTTGAGCGCATCTACAGGCTGAAAGGGACGTTTGGTGTCTAAAAGTAATGAGAATTTCGAAAAAGTAATCAGAAACGATCCCATGCTTTGCCTGATAGCTGACGTCCTTGGTAAATTCGGCAAGGGGAAAAATTATATCGCGGGTCTTTATCTTTTGATGGCATTACTTGGATTAAGAAGTCCGGGTGTCTTAATCGCGTCAAAACTGCCAGATCTCACTTCTGAATCTCTCTTTGGCGCGCTCAAGGCAAAATTTGTTATGGCTTCTCACCGGTCTGGTTGCTTGGGAAATGCGCTAATTTTATATCCAGCCATGTTCCCCGGGCGGACTATTGTCCTGGAAGGCATACCCGGAAAGTCGATTGGAGATTTTATTCGTGAAAAAAAATACACATGTACTTCACTGGCACTGGATGTTCTGGACATGGATTTAAATGCTCTTATTGATGATTTCAGCGCCTTATCTGACATAAAAGAAAAAAAGCTCAAAAGGATTTTTCCAGGCGCGCTCAGCAATTCAGTTAGTTCCGTTCTAACCGCTATTTTTTTGAGAGGGGAGTTCGATTTCGTTGAGGACGAGGATACTTTTGAGGAAATAAAAAAAGTTTCAAGGAACATTCAGGAAGTTTCAGGGGTGCAAGCAGGAAGATACGTTTTACGCCTTTTCTCCGGTGGGAATCTGGCGAGAAAAGCATTTGCGATGGAACGGTTTGATTTCGTTTCTAACCTTATACCAGAGGTCTCCGCGATCGTTGGGGTTCCTCAAAATTACTACCACCACCTTGGCGTTTGGGAACATACTTTAGAAGCTCTGTCTCTTCTTGAGAAGATCCTCGATAATCCTTCGCAATACTTCAAGTCGTGGGGAGAAAGGATTTCCAAGCATTTCGGGGTGACACTTGGCTCAGGTTTCCCTAGAAAGTCTTTGCTTGCGTTTGCGGCTCTTATCCATGACGCTGGCAAGGCGCCTTGCATGAAAGTCGAAGCCTCCGGACGGATAAGATTTCAGGGGCATCACATGGTTGGCGCTAAGATGGCGGATGCAATTGCAAGGCGCCTGGGTTTCGACAGGAAATCGAGAAAGTATCTTGTCTCCGTTGTTGGCAATCATATGGAGCTTGGTTTTCTCCTCAAAGAAGGTGAAACAGATTTGAGCAGGCTCAGTTTTGTTAGGGAAACCGGAAGCAACTGTCTTGATATTGCTATCCTCTCACTGGCCGACCGACTTGCTACCAGAGGAGTTGCAACCACCGATGAGTCTCTAAAGCGCTTTGCTCGGCTTGTGACAAGGTTAGTGAGTGATTATTTTTGGTACCATCAGACTAAGATGTTTATCTCCTATAAGGAAGCAAGGAACGTTACCGGCATCAGGGATGGTTCTGTCCTTAGAGAGATGTTATTTGATTTGAAGGTCGCGATGCGCCAGGGGATCATAGATTCGAAGGAGGAGGCACTGGAGTTCCTTGCGCCGCAAAGCAAAGGAAAGTACATACGGGAATAGATGCTTTGATATTTGCGCATAGGACAAGCCGCGCAAAACTCGGGGCTTTTTTATTGAAGGTTGAGAGTCTCGAAGCAAAATCTTTCTTGCTTATTCTATTGCAGAAACAAGGTTATCCGAAAGACGCGTTTCATCGTCTGAGATAAACCCTGAGCTTTGTTTTTGGTAATAAAGCTTAATGGACAGGGGTGATCGGATTGATTGGGAAAATAAAGGTTGGCCACTGGGAAGATAAGAGCGCGCTAACCGGTTGCACTGTCTTCCTGCTTCCTAAGGAGTGCATTGTATCCTGCGACGTGAGAGGTGGTGCGCCAGGCACAAGAGAGACGGAACTCTTAAAGCCATTGTTTACTGTTGATAAAGCTGACGCGATTCTATTTACAGGTGGTAGTGCTTTCGGTCTGGGGGCGGCGCAAGGTGTTATGAAATATCTTGAAGAAAGGTCAGTGGGGTTTCCAACCCCGGCCGGGCCAGTGCCTATTGTCAGCGCGGCGGTCATTTACGATCTTGATTTTGGTGATTCAAGTGCCAGGCCGGGGCCTGAAGAGGGTTATGAGGCATGTTTGGCGGCGAACGTCAACGAGTTCCGGGAGGGAAGTGTTGGGGCTGGTATGGGGGCTACCGTCGGAAATATTCTTGGACGCTCCAATTCGACTAAAAGTGGGCTGGGATTTTTTCGTTATCGTTCTGGGGATTTTATGCTTGAGGCAGCGGCAGTGGTGAACAGTCTTGGTGAAGTAGTTAGTGAGAACGGGGAGATTCTGGCAGGTCCGAGAGGCCAGGATGGCAAATTCATTTCAGCGGAGGAAGTGCTGATATCTTCGTGGGGGCTTCTTTGCACGAAAGGATATAACACAACCCTCGTGCTGATTGCAACCAATGCTCGAATAACTGTTGAGCAGTGCTCAAGGCTAGCCCTCCAGGGACATAACGGTATCGCTCGGGCTATAAGGCCATCGCATACCCGGTATGATGGTGACACGGTGTATGTTGTCGCGACACAGGAATTGGATGTCTCAATTGATGCGGTGGAAGTTCTTGCCGCAAGGGGATGCGCTGAGGCAATCAGGAATGCGGTATTAAGGGCTGAGTCGGTAGGCGGTATTCCCGCGCGCTGTGATATACTCGCATAATGGTAAATCTGTCTTTTTTGATGGAAGGCAGTTATGGATTTGTATGATGCGATAAACTCGCGTGCGAGCGTGAGGGAGTTCACTGAGGAAAATATCCCGGATGATGTTATAGAAAGGCTGCTCGATGCTGCATGTCGTGCTCCCACTGCAGGGAATCTGCAGCCGTGGAGATTCTTTGTTGTCAGGGATAAAGAGATGAAAAGTAAATTATCGCGGGCGGCTTACGGTCAGGAATTTGTAGCTTCCGCGCCGGTTGTGATGGTAGTTTGCGCGGATCTTGAGGCGAGTGCCAGTGGTTACGGTTCCAGAGGCGAGAATCTCTATGCTATCCAGGACACTGCTGCTGCAATTGAGAATATGCTTCTTGCGACTGTGGCAGAAGGATATGGGGCTTGTTGGGTTGGTGCCTTTGATGAAGGAGTGGTTACAGATGCGCTACGCCTTCCACGGCGTTTGAGGCCCGTTGCTCTTATTCCCGTGGGCAGGCCTGCCCGCGCTCCACGCCGCACCGGAAGGATTCCATACAGGAGATTGACTGTTTTTATCTGAAAAAACTGTTATGGAACTTAAACTTATATATGTATTTTTAATTAATATTAATTAATGATTAATTATTGCGGAGGTGTGATTTTCGAGGATGCCGATCTTTGAATATCGTTGTAGCGAATGCGGAACGAATTTCGAGAAACTTGTCCGCGGGAAAGAGCGTGTCAAGTGTCCCAGGTGCGGTTCTTCAAAACTTAAGAAACTATTCAGCACGTTCGGAATCAAGTCTGGCAGTAAATTTACTTCGAGCGTTTCGGGTTCCTGTGAAAGTTGCACTTCTTCGGCATGCTCAAGTTGCAAACTTTGAGGCGTTGGACCATGTCGGGATTCTTGAAATCGTGCTTTGTTCTTGATTAGAGGAGACTGATTGTGTTTAATTTTCGAGGCTTTCTCATGATATTCTCTGGATTAGCAGAGAGGAGTGTGGCATTTGTTTGCTTTGACTCTAAATGATCTCAGAGAAGAAATCGGCGAATGCGAATTGTGCTCCCTTTGTAAGAGCAGAACGAGGCTCGTTTTCGGAGATGGTAATGATGAAGCATCCCTTTTATTTGTGGGGGAAGCACCGGGGAGAGCGGAAGATGCACAGGGACTTCCATTTGTTGGTCCCGCTGGGAAGCTGCTCGACACCCTCCTTGATGGCATTGGATTGAAAAGATCAGACGTGTACATAACGAACGTTGTAAAATGCAGACCTCCGGGGAACCGCGATCCCTACCCGGAAGAGATAGAAGCATGCAACCCATTTTTAAGATCACAGCTTTCGATTATTAAGCCCAAAATCGTGTGCGCGCTCGGCAGGATTGCGGCTAGTGCATTGCTTGGAAAGAATGTGCAAATGACCCGCATGCACGGCCAGAAGTTTCCCATGCCTGGCTTTTTTCTTGTTCCCGTTTACCATCCTGCTGCAGCTTTGCGGAATCCCGCGACGGTCAAAGTGATAGAAGAGGATTTTGGTTTGCTTAGAATGTACCTTAATGAAGATGAAGAGCCCCCGCCAGGAGAATCCCAAACTGAGCCAGAGCAAATGGGTTTGTTCTGATTTGGCAGTGTTGAAGGTTTTCACTAAGTCACCTGAGGAAACCCTTAATCTTGGGGAAAGAGTTGGTTCGGTTTCAAAACTGGGCGACGTTATTTGTCTTGAAGGAGACCTCGGAACCGGTAAGACTGTTTTCGTGAATGGAATCGCTCGGGGGCTTGGTTTCGCGGGTCCCATCCGCAGCCCTACCTTTATAATCATCAGCCTCATACCGGAGATAAAACTGTGTCATGTTGACGCCTACCGGCTCGATGCTGCTGAGGCCCTCATATCTGCTGGGATTGACGAGTTTCTCGAGGGGGATTGGATATGTGTTATTGAATGGGCGGAAAAAGTTATAGAGGCTTTACCCGCTGATCGCCTCTGGGTGAAATTCAGTTTTTCGGATGCCGATTCTGAGCGTATCATACGCTTTGCGCCAGGCGCAGGCTGGGTTGAAAGGATTAGAACTCTTTCGGGATAACCAGATCAATGTCTCGTCAAGAAAAACGAAGGGAAAACCTGATACTTGCGTTCGATACATCAACACTGAGGGGCTCCGTCGCGATAGGGTGGAATGAGCCCATCGCGGCTAAGGATTTTTTGACTGAAAAAGGGCATGCAGGCTGGCTCCTGCCGCATATCAATGGGGTAATGCGCGGCGCGGGATTTGAAAAGAAATCAATTAAAGCTTTGGCGGTTGGAGCTGGACCGGGCAACTTTACAGGAGTCAAAGTGGCTGTATCGACAGCAAAGGCGCTTTCCTATGCGTTTCGAGTGCCTCTCATTGGAATATCCTCTCTGGATGTTCTTGCCTGTTCCTCAACAGCGGAATCGGATTTCACAGTTGCGCTGCTGGATGCCAGGCGGGGAATGATGTACTGCGCCTTCTACATATTTGCGGAAGAATACTTGCGGATAAGCGAATACATGCTTCTTGCACCTGAGGATATTTACGCCAGATTGACAGACATTATCGAAGGAAGAGTTCATTTCATTGGAGATAAAGCGAAAGCTATAGCGGAAGGCTTACCACCTATGCCGGGCGTTGAGAAGAGCTGGGAATATGGATTTCCTGATGCGCGCGCCCTTCTTAAGATTTCGTTAAATGTTCTGGAAAAAGGGGAGAGCGGGAATTCTTTCGATGTGCTTCCAATCTATTTAAAAAAGCCCGTTTAACTGGAAAGGTCGGTGAAACGTAGAAAGTGAAAGCACTGGAGGATTTTATTATTCGCGATATGGTCGAGGATGATATTGAGAAGGTTGCTTTACTTGAACAGAGTATATTCCCCACGCCCTGGCCAGGGGAAATATTCGCACGCGAATTGAAAGCCCGCCCTAAAGCGCTGCTTTTGGTGGCTGAGCTTGATGGCAGATTATGTGGCTATCTTGTTGCTCGCATTTTTGCCGAGACAGTTCATGTCACAAACATCGCGGTCGAGTCTGAAATGCGGCGCATCGGTGTCGGTACAGCTTTGATGAAAGAGTGCATTTCACGGTGTTTTGAAAAAGGCGTGAAATTTCTGAGGCTTGAAGTTAGGGAAAGCAATATCCCCGCCCGTAGGTTTTACGAAAAGTTTGGCTTCCGGGAGCTTGAATTGAGGATAGGTTATTATTCAGATACTGGTGAGGATGCCGTGATAATGGTGGCCGAACTTTCTTGATGCCAAGCTCAAATTACTTTTCCATCCTGGAAAAAATGTTAAGGGATTAAAGGTGATTCGGAATGCTTATTCTGGGAATAGAGACTTCTTGCGATGAGTGCTCAGCCTCGGTGGTGAGGGACGGAAACGAGGTTTTGACCAACATCGTGGCCTCTCAGGTTGACCTGCACCGGGAGTACGGAGGAGTTGTTCCCGAAATTGCGGCTAGGGCGCACGTGGAAACTATTATTCCTGTTCTGGATCAGGCTCTTAAAGTTGATGGGTCGGTTCCCGGATTGATCGCGGTCACAGTCGGACCCGGACTTGTTGGTTCACTTGTGGTAGGGGTTTCCGTTGCCAAGTCTCTCGCATGGGCCTGGGATGTGCCGCTCATCGGCGTGAATCATGTTGAGGCACACCTTATTGCACCTGTTCTCGAAAAGAAAACGCTCGAATTTCCGTTCGTGGGACTTGTCGTTTCAGGTGGACACACGCTGCTTGCTGATGTAACCGGATTTGATCGTATGACTGTCGTGGGGGAGACGCTCGACGATGCCGTTGGGGAGGCGTACGATAAAATTTCAAATTTCTTAGGGCTCGGATACCCCGGAGGACCTGTTATCGACAGGATATCGAAAGATGCCGATCCGGACGCTATCTTTTTCCCGAGACCCATGATCAAGTCCGGCGATTGCAATTTCTCAATGAGCGGGCTAAAAACGGCAGTGGTTCGACACGTCGAAAAAATAGAATTCAGCGGAAAATCCGTGAGAGAAGATCCGCGTGAATTGGCGGACATAGCAGCATCATTTCAGGCTGCTGCTTGTGAAGTAATTGTTGAAAAGACGATCAGGGCTGTTCGTTTGTTAAAAAGGAGAAGGGTAATGGCGGGAGGCGGTGTTGTTTGCAACAGTGAGCTTAGGCGGAAGCTCACAAAGGCCTGCATCCGTGAAGGCATTGAATTGTTCCTCCCCTCTCCTGTTTATTGCACGGACAACGCGGCGATGATAGCATCTCTCGGGTATTACTTGTATGAAAAAGGATACCGGTGCGGAAATGAAGTTGATGTTTATCCCGGCCTTAAGGTTGGTGAAACAATTCCAGGATGCGAAAAAACAGATTGATTGACAGGATTTTCAGGAGGAACTGCCATGAAGTACATACTTGCGATTGACCAGGGAACCACGGGAACTACCGCGATGGTTTTCGACGAAAAGGGTGATCCAAAGTCAAAGTTTAACCAGGTGTTTCCCCAGCATTTTCCCAGAAGTGGGTGGGTCGAGCATGATCCTGAGGAAATCTGGGGGAGCGTGAGCAGCGCCGTTGAGAAAGCGCTTATTGAAGCGGGTATTTCCGCTCAAGACCTTACCGCGATCGGGATAACAAACCAGCGTGAGACAAGCGTTTTCTGGTATCGAGGCACATATCGCCCTTATGGTAACGCGATAGTCTGGCAATGCAGGCGTTCTGCGGATATTTGCGAGAGGCTGAAAATTCAGGGACATGAGCAACAGTTTAGAAGTCGGACTGGTCTTGTTATTGATCCGTATTTCAGCGGTACAAAAATAGCATGGATGATGGAGAATGACCGTGAGTTTGCCAGGCTCGCGCATGCGGGCGAGATAGTTTTCGGTACCGTTGATTCCTGGTTGATCGCTAAACTCACGGGGGGAAAGGTCCACGTAACGGATTGCTCGAATGCTTCCCGTACGCTCGTATATAACATCCATGATTTGAAGTGGGATTCCTACCTTCTCGAAATACTTGGCATACCTTCTTCCCTTCTTCCTCAGGTTGTCGATTCGAGCAGTGTAGTCGCATACACTGATCCGAAGGAGTTTTTCGGTGCATCAGTGCCGATAAGTGGCATTGTTGGTGATCAACAAGCCGCTCTTTTTGGACAGGCCTGCTACAGGGTTGGAATGACAAAGAACACATACGGAACGGGAAGTTTTGTTCTCATGAACACTGGAGACAGAGCGGTACAGTCAAATTCCGGCATGCTCACCACCATTGCCTGGCGCTATAACGGGAAGGTGACCTACGCGCTTGAGGGCTCAATATTTATTACGGGGGCTGCCATTCAGTGGTTGCGGGATGGCTTGAAATTAATAAAGAGTGCAGAGGAAGCGGGTGTAATAGCTGCGGATGTCGAGGATACTGGCGGGGTCTATTTTGTTCCCGCCATGGTGGGACTCGGTGCGCCTTACTGGGATCCATATGCGAGGGGAGCGATTCTGGGCATTTCCCGTGGAACCACGAAAGAACATATTGTCCGCGCCGCTGTTGAGTCTATTGCGTATCAGACACGGGATGTGCTTGACTCAATGAAGAAGGACTCCGGTATTGAGATAACCTCGCTGAGGGCGGACGGGGGTGCTTCAGTGATGGATGCTCTTCTCTCGTTCCAGTGTGATCTTATTGGTGTTCCGGTTGAGAGACCCTCAGTAACAGAAACAACGGCAATGGGCACCGCTTACCTTGCCGGTCTCGCCTGTGGTATATGGGCGGGTGAGGAGGAACTTGAGCAGATCTGGAAAGTCGAGAAATCTTTTATGCCTCGAGAAGATAGGGAATTTGCGGAGATAAAATACATGGGCTGGAAAAAAGCGGTAGAGAAAGTTCTTTACACGGATAGATAAAAACGCCGATATATAAGAGAAGTAATGTCCCGCGTGTTCGAAGCTGTTTTTTGTAATTCCCAAGCTGCTGGCTGTGAAATCGTGACCCGGAAGGTAGTGTGGATCTTGTGTCCTTTTGATAAGCAAATGAATAGGAATCCGCAATAGTAAATTCTCATTTTTCATTTCCTCGCATTTTTCAATTTCGGTGAACAATAGCTACCTGTAGTGTATTTCCAAATTTCAACCTATTGGACGGATGTGAATAACATAAAAGATTGATTTTCCATTATTTGAATTTAGTGTGCTTTGTCGATGTTCGAATAACTTAGTGGAGTGAAACAAGGGCATTGGTATGTTTTTACGGCTGTGCCGGAATCAATCTTTTCGAAGAACAAAAGCCGGGGTAGCGAAATGGTGCAATTGGATAAAACTTACGATGTCATTGTTGCGGGTGCTGGTATCTCAGGCGCCCTGTTGGGGGCTAGGCTTGCCCGAAGGGGATACAATGTTTTATTAATTGAAAAAAATGAAGGACCCGACGACATCGAAGATCGTTTCGACCTTGTGGAATCCGAGTTACTGGAACTGGCAGGTGTCCAGCTTCCAGGGTCACTTGTTCATATACCTCCTTTGTGTAATGCCGCGCTGAGTTCCCCAAAATCGGCGGTAATGTATGATCTCGACGATTGCGCTTATAGAATCATCAGCCGTAAATCATTCGTCTCTTACCTTCGCGGACTTGCCCTCCAGGCTGGGGCGGAGTTTGTTTTTGGATGCGGAGGGATGGGCGTGGTCGTTGAAAAGGGTTTCGTTACTGGCCTGAGTACCACAAAGGGGACTTACAAGTCGAGAATAATAGTTGATGCAACCGGGGCTGATCGGGCACTGGTGAAAACTATACCGATAGGGATGGGCTTGCCGAGAAGGATTCTTCCACAGGATTTTGTCTTTCTATATTCTCAGGCATGGCTTTCTGATTGCGCAAAAAGAGACGAAAGAGGCTCAAAGGGAGAAGTGAGGTACTTTCTTTCTGGCGGAGGGAGTTTTACAAGGTCTATAGTCGATGAAAACGGCAGTAGAATTGTCGAGGTGGAAATAGGCTTGCGGGGGCTTGAACCATATGAACGATATAAGAAGGCCCCGGACTTAGTGCCAGCAGTCGCTGGTTATTTATCTCAAAGAAATGAAAGCTTTCTCATATCAAGTAGCGGTTTTGTTCCCACCAGAAGACCCCTGAACTCAATGGTTTGCAACGGTTTTATGGTCATAGGTGATTCAGCGTGCCATGCGATGCCTGTCTTTAGCAGAGGGATCGGGAGTGCGCTTATTGGTGCTTGCCACGCTGCTGACGCCGCATCTTTCGCGCTGGAAATTAAAGATACAGGCATTGATGCTCTTTGGTCTTATAATTATCAATTCATGAAGGAAATGGGAGCTCGAATTGCTGCTCTTGATTCGATAAGGAAATTTATTCAGGGATTATCGGATGCGAGTGTCGAAAAGGCGTTCAGGAGAGGTCTGATCGATAGGAGTTTCGCAAGCGCCATTTTGTCCGGTAAATTCGAGGGAAGGACATTCTTTAAGCTGGCAAGAAGCATCTTAAGAGGCGTTCAAAACACAGGTTTTTTGCTTTTGTTTGATGCCACGCTGAGACGGGCAGAGAGGATCTACAGGCATTACACTGAATATCCCAGGGAATATGATCCGAAGGTTTTCAGAGAATGGTCACGTATCGCTGATTCCATGTTTGAAACGTTTTAGTCAATCAAAAACAACTTAAAGAAAAAACATCACCTGTATCATAAATCCGAAAACATTCCGCGGCAGTATAATTTTTCCCGATTACGGTTATTTGAGAGAAGTGCTACAGGTTATTCTCGGGTGAACACCACTTCGTGGCATAATCCGCTGCCAAGTACAAGTTATACTGAGATTACCTCTTTTTTTTGCTCATTTTTTTCGAAAAAATTAGCACTATTTCAGAATGCTTTAAATTTTCGGGATTACTGTTGATTTTTAGCTAACGGTATATATAATACTATTAGCACTCTTACCCTGAGAGTGCTAATAATTAACGTAAGGAGGGATGAAAATGGATCTTGAGCCGTTGGGAGACAGGGTTATCGTGGAGCCGGGAGAAAGCGAAGAGCGGACCGAAAGCGGTATCGTGATTCCAGACACCGCGAAGGAAAAACCGCAGGAGGGAAAAGTTGTTGCGGTGGGACCGGGACGGTATGAGGAAGGCAAGCTTATTCCGCTCGACGTAAAACCGGGTGACGTAGTTATCTTTTCTAAGTACGGTGGCACTGAAGTTAAAGTTGGAGGAAAAGAATACCTCATATTGAGCGAGAGGGATATTCTCGCGAAGCGGAAACAATCAGGAAAATCAAAGAAATGATGAAAGGGGGGTAGGAAATGCCAAAAATTCTGGAATACAGTGAAGAAGCAAGGCGTGCTCTTGAAGCCGGAGTAACAAAACTCGCGGACGCGGTTAGGGTAACTCTGGGTCCTAAGGGACGAAATGTGGTCCTAGAGAAAAAATTTGGCTCACCTACCATTACAAACGACGGTGTGACAATCGCGCGCGAGATTGAGCTCGAGGACCCTTATGAGAATATGGGTGCTCAGCTTGCCAAAGAGGTCGCAACAAAAACAAACGACGTTGCTGGTGACGGCACCACAACAGCTCCTGTTTTAGCTCATGCTATGGTCAAGGAAGGCTTGAGAAATGTTGCGGCGGGCGCGAATCCAATGCTCATTAAACGCGGAATCGACAAAGCCGTGGAACAGGTGGTTGAGGATATCAAGAAACGCGCGAAAGAAATCGAGACTAAAGAAGAAATAGCCAGGGTCGCCGCCATTTCAGCCG
>MU158453.1:8163-14264 GCA_015711695.1 Candidatus Geohydrothermomicrobium daggyaiense | reverse complement strand
GATAAAGATCTGACCATCTCATCATCAGCATCCACCATCTGCAAGATGTAATCAACGACTTCCCTGGGCTTAACGGTTCCGCGAGTCCCGTCATCCACAATCATTTTCATAACCAGCTCCCCACCGCTTTCGTTCTCGCTGATTTCGAGACGGTGAACCCCTTTCCTTATATTTATATCCCTTACGCTTCTCGGTTGAATTCTCCTGACGTAGATTTCGGCTGAGTTCAGAAAATCATTTACTGCACTGATCAACTTTTTCGCCACGCGGGAATCACAATTGATCTTAGCGGCATATTGTGCCGTATCAATAAGTCTGCCAACAGGTGTTCCTGAGTAACTCAATACTTTTGCCTTCAGAACCATTATCCCTTCAGGAAGGCTGGCCTGAAGCCGGTTTTGTGCCTCGAGCGGCGATATGTATTCGGATATAAAAAAGTCTATCAATTCGCACTCACTGGTAATGCCGATGGGAAGTGGCGGTGAGTAGGAAACTCTTATTCTCGGTCTGTATTTACCAGTATAAACAAGCGGAATACCGCTCCTTTTCGCTCCCATCATAACGGTTCTCCAGTATTCAGTATGGGAAAGATAACGCATTACGCCCTCTTTGGTTAACTGCATTCTAAGCTTCAAAGGTTCTCGAACAGTCAAAGCCCTTCACCCTTAAGCAAATGAGATTTCACATTATCCTTACAAGCACCGCATCCGTAACACTCGTCATACCTGCAATCGGGAGTTATTTCGCAGGAAAGCGCCCGCTGGTATTCTCGAAAAAGAAACTCTTTCGATGGGCCGAAGTTGAGATGATCCCAGGGAAATATCTCTTTCTCGTCTCTTTCCCGAAAAAGGAAGAATCCGATATCCACTCCCGCTTCAACGCAAGACTCTTCCCATACTGGAAAACTGAAATGCTCGGACCAGGAATCGAACCTGGCGCCTTTCTTCCACGCGTTTTCAATAACCTTCCCAAGACGCCTGTCACCCCTGGCGAGAAGACCTTCCACCGCACTCATATGCTTGTCGTGCCATGAAAGATTGACACCTCTTGTTTGAAGAGCTGAACGTAAAATCCTCTGTTTCCTTTCGAGCGAATCAAGAGTTTCCTGAGCGCACCACTGGAAGGGTGTATGTGCTTTCGGCACGAAACTCGAAACGCTGATATTGAATGAAGGAGGTGGAAAACCTTCGGCGCGCACAGCATCACGAAGCCTGAACACGAGCTTGGGTATCTCTTCTATGTCCTCGTCCCTTTCGGTGGGTAAGCCTATCATGAAGTAGAGCTTGATTCTTCTTTTTCCCTGACGTACAGCCTTTACAATTGCCTCGATCATTTCGGTTTCGCTTATTGGTTTGTTTAAAACCCTCCTGAGGCGAACTGTCGCCGCTTCCGGCGCAAATGTCAGGCTGCCTGCCGCATTGAGACCCGACCCAATCTCTACAGAAAAACCATCCATTCTAAGCGACGGAAGAGTTATGCTAACGTGCGTTCCGCTTAAACTATTCTTTAATTCATTCACAACTTGCACTATCTGCGTGTAGTCAGTTGAAGACAGGGAACACAGAGAAACTTCATCATAACCGGTAATTCCAAGCGTCTCCTCGATCAAACGCCTGATAAGTTTAGGAGAACGCTCTCTGACAGGCCGGTATATCATGCCCGCCTGGCAAAAACGGCAACCTCTGGTACAGCCACGGAATATCTCAACGTTAAGCCTGTCATGAACAGCCTCACAGAAAGGAACGATTGGTCTCAACGGCCTGGGGTGCTTATCAAGGTCAACCACGCGTTTCATCAATACTGGCGAGGCAAGGCCACTGGAACTAACGCCCGCAATTTTTCCGTCTTCGAAATATGCGAACTGGAAATCAGAAGGACGGTAAATCCCTGGCAATCGTGAAGCATCCCTGAGGATTTCTTCCCTGCTCTTTTTTCCTTTTGCTTCTTTTACAAGAATCACAAGTTCAGCAAAACTTTCCTCGGCCTCCCCCAGAACAAACAGGTCAAAAAAGTCAGCAAGCGGTTCGGGATTTACGGTTCCATAGCCGCCACCCACAACAATCGGTCCCTCTTTTCTTTCCACAGCCTTTATGGGCAAGCCTGCGAGATTTATCAGATTCAGGATATTTGTATAAGTAAGCTCGTGGGGAATCGAAATACCAAAGATATCACAGGTGCCCACGGGACGATGAGATTCAAGGGAGAAAAGCGGAATTCCTTCTTTTCTCATTTCCTCTTCCATATCAGGCGCAGGTGAGAAAACTCTCTCGCACGAAACCCCCTCGACCGAATTTGTTATTTCCTGAATTATGCTTAACCCGAGGTTGCTTACGCCTATCTCATAGATATCAGGGTAAGCCACGACGACCCTGAAATCCCCTTCGTTGATTTCAGGTGCATTCCATTCACAGCCCAAATACCTACTGGGTCTTTGAACTCTCAGAAGAATGGGCTCGATCCTTTCCCATAGACTTTCCGCAATTTTGTTTCCCATTTCTGACGCTATTGAAACCTCCAAAACAATGATCTTTTTGTAAAATAGGGCTAAGCTGGCCGTATATCATTTTTAAAGCCTGCTTTCCCGTTCAAGCTAATGATACTTCTCTCAAAACAGATTATAGATGAAGACTTAAGACGGTTTTTCACGCATTACCGTTTTCTCAAAAAAGTGGGGAGGTCAATACTATCAACGGAGCGCATACGAGAAAGCTTTTTAGTCTCTTCTTTAAATTCGCGGGTCTGAACACCCGATCGCCAGAAACCCGAAGCGACCACGATAACCTTGATTTTACCTTTGGCTTTCTCGTTCAAGATTGCTCCAAAAACCATGTTAGCCTCGGGATCGACCGCTCCCGCGACGATCTCGGCGACTTCGTTTACCTCATACAGGGTAAGGTCACTTCCTCCTGAAACATTTAAGATAACCCGCCGTGCGTTCTCAATAGGGAATTCAAGCAGGGGGCTCGAGATAGCGTTAAAAGCAGCTGTCCTTGCCCTGTTTTCGCCCGAACCAATACCAATTCCTATAAGAGCGTTGCCAGAGTCCGCCAGAATGTTTCTCACATGAGCGAAATCAACGTTAATCAGTCCTGGCTCCGTTACCAATTCCGTGATCGCCTGAACGGCCTGTTTTAGGATACTATCAGCAAGCTTGAAGGCTTCAAGTACCGAAACCTTCTCCCCGACCTCCAGGAGTTTGTCGTTGGAAACAATAATCAGGCTATCAGTCGCCCGCGAGAGATTTTCTATTCCGGTTAATGCCTGCTCAATTTTCTTCTTTCCTTCAAAAGAAAAAGGTTTTGTGACGACTCCTATTGTCAGCGCCCCAAGTTCCTTCGCTATCCTCGCCACCACAGGGGCTGCCCCGGTTCCCGTGCCGCCGCCTTTGCCTGCGGTAACAAAAACTATGTCAGCACCTTCCAGTGACTTTTGAATTTCAGCTGAATTCTCTTCCGCGGCTGCTCTTCCTACATCAGGATCATTTCCCGCTCCTAGCCCACCTGTTATTGCCACACCTATTGGTATCTTTTTCTCTGCAAGACAGCCTTTCAAGGCTTGTGCGTCAGTGTTTATCGCGACAAACTCAATATTCCTGATCCCATCTTTGATCATTGTGTTGAGCGTATTGTTACCGCCGCCGCCTACCCCAGCAATCTTAATTTTTACTTTAAAAGAAGAGTATTTTTCGTCCACCTTTTAACCTCTTATTAGCAAAGTACAACAATAAACTACTACATGGAGGATACCCGCCAATCACAACCATTAAATATCTATTAATATTTTTCTAAAAACAACTTTAAACCTCTGGTCCAGAATAAATCTAAAGCATCAACTTTAACTTCAAGTTTGACTAAAATCATCAACCGGGGCGTAACCCCCGGTTGATGATTTTACTAGACTGTGGTGATCAAAAGCATATTACCTGTTTCGTAGAAACGGTGGTATGGTTATATCTTCTTCCTCAACTATAGTTCTCGAAGGACGCTCCCGCTTTGCTGCACCTTTTTCTCTTATCTCTTCTTCACCCGCAATTTCCGCTCTTCGCCTCGTAATACGCGGTCTTTCAAATCCCAATCTTCCTGGCTCTATGCCAGAAGCAATTACAGTCACCTTGATTCGATCCTTCATTGACGGGTCAGTGATTATTCCGAAAATCAACTCAACATCAGGGTCGCAAGCTCTTTTTATTATCTCAGCTGCTTCTTTTGCTTCTTGAAGCGTAAGGTCCTCACTTCCTGTGATGTTCACAATTACACCCTTCGCCCCGTCTATTGATGACTCGAGCAGGGGTGAAGATATGGCATTCTCAGCAGCTTTCTCCGCCCTGCCTTCCCCGCTTGCTTCTCCAACTCCAAGAAGCGCTGATCCAGGAATAGACAGGATTTTTCGCACATCTGCAAAGTCAAGATTAATCAGACCTGGAACATTAATAAGGTCAGTTATTCCCTGAACGCCATAACGCAGGACTTCATCCGCTTTGCGAAAAGCTTCCTCGATACTGATCTTTGAATCGGTGAGTTCAAAAAGCTTATCATTTGGTATTATTATTAAGGTGTCAACTTTCTCCTGAAGTTCCTGTATTCCTTCTTCTGCCTGCCTCTTCCTGTAAGTCCCCTCGAAATCAAAAGGCTTTGTTACTACACCAATAGTAAGAGCACCGAGTTCCCTGGCTATTTCAGCGACAACTGGAGCAGCCCCTGTGCCAGTTCCTCCACCCTCACCCGCTGTAATGAAGACCATGTCACTTCCCTTCAGGGCTTCTTTGATCTCATCCCGGTGCTCTTCTGCTGCCTGCCTTCCCACTTCGGGCTGATTGCCTGTGCCGAGGAAGTGCGTTAGTTCCTCGCCTATACTTATTTTCACGTCCGCGTCACAGGCAAGCAAGTCCTGCGCATCAGTATTCACGGCAATAAAATCAACACCGGTCATCCCGTCCCTTATCATGCGGTTAATGGCGTTATTCCCACCGCCGCCAACTCCAACAACCTTAATAACCGCAAAGAACTGTTTGAGGTCTTCAGGCATGGCAGTTCCCTTCCCTTCTTAAAAAATTGTTCGGGCGTGCCCTAACTATTTTACCCCCTACGACCGCTCCACAGTTAAAAAACCATTTCTAAAACATTAAAAATAAACAATTTGTTTAAATTATATAGTATACAAAATATAAAGATAAATACCAACTTTATTTAACGCTTAAGTATACCATCATATCTAAGTTTTTCAAGCAAATTATTCTTTTATAACCGGGGCTTCGGGAACGCGCAGATCAATATACTTGATTTTTCTCAAGTTAGTTTTTATATCGTTAATCACAGCAGCCAGGATTTCATTCTTCAAAGCTATTTCTTCTTTCTTTCCGTAAAAAAGCTCAAAAGAACCAAAACCAACATCAATCGTGAAACACACTCCTTTAGCAGCTAAGAAGTAAACTTTTTTGATGAACTTTTTGTTTTCCTGTGGTAGAGCACTGATTATTTCAAGGCACTCTCTAGCTTTTTTATTTGAAATTTTCGCACCAGTAGCAGGCATTTTTGAAACAATGCCTTTCAAAACCGGAAAACCTTCGTACTCTCTTTCCTTTTCCCTCTCTATTACATATCCATTCCTGTCAACAGCGAACCTGACTCCCTGGAAATCTATCACCGCGCAAACACTTCTTTCAAAAACCTGGATCTTTAAACCGTCGGGCAAAGATCTGGATACTCTGGCTTTTTCTATCCAGGGATCTCCAGTAAGGTTGGATTCTACTTTACGGACATTAACCGTGAAAATACTCTGCTTCCTTTTAACTCGCGAAATTGCTTTTACGTAATTCTCGTCGAGATGCGAAACCCCACTTACGATTATCTTTTTTATCGTGAAAAAATCAGTGAAAAACAAAAGCACCAGAAAAACAGATATGAACAGAACACTGCATACCAGTAATGAGATGGAAATCTTCCACTTTATACTTCTCGAATCAGGATGCCTCTTTAGACGCTTCAATTCGAATCTTCCTTGACTTTCTGCAGGCGCCCTTTTTCCGCGAAACAGTATTTAGATTAACTGTATTAGAAACACCTCTGATGTTTAGTATTTAAAAAAAGCCAAAACGTGTTAAG
>MU158453.1:0-8153 GCA_015711695.1 Candidatus Geohydrothermomicrobium daggyaiense | reverse complement strand
AATGAAAATGAAAGAATCCAATTGCTTCCCAGTGCTTGGCTTCTTCCGGTAGGCGGCCATCTTACGAAAGTCGACTGAGGCAGAAAGTTTGATTTTCAATTTTCAGTCTTGCAGATTTGAGAATTATTTCCACCACATCGGTGAAAGTAAGCCCTAACGCGCGTGCCGCCTTGGGAAGAAGACTAGTCTCGGTCATTCCAGGAACTGTGTTGATTTCAAGAACCGCGAGCGTATCATTGTTTTCTTCGTAAATCATGTCAATCCTTGCGACACCTTCGCATTCCAATGCCTTAAAAGAACTTAAAGCGACTTTCCTTGCATATTCCGATATCTCCTCGCTAATCTTTGCCGGAACCTCGTACTGCGCGCGTCCGCGCTCGTATTTCGCCTGATAATCATAGAAGCCATCTTTAACTCTTATCTCTAAAACAGGAAGAACTGTTGGTTCGGTTCCGATAATTCCTACCGTAATCAATCTTCCATCAACGTACCTTTCGATTAGTGCCTTGTCGTCCCGGCGAAACACCTCATCGAGCGCATCATGCATTCCCCATTCGCTATTAACCTTTGTAACCCCGATGCTGCTTCCCTCACGCGCTGGCTTCACCATAACTGGATAAGAAAGCCTTTCATTTACTTCCTCCAGGACTTCAGACAAATCATCTTCTTTTCTTGCCACGACATCATCAATGACGGGAATATCATGTCCTTTAAGTATTGTCTTTGTTACCACTTTATCCATAGTTGCGGCACTCGAAAAAACCCCGCATCCGGTGTATGGAATTCTCATAATTTCCAAAAGACCCTGAACGGTCCCGTCCTCTCCTCCCCTACCATGAAGGGCGATGAAAGCCGCGTCCGGCTTTGCTTCAAGAAGCTCAAATGGTAGATCAGGGCTTACGTCAATCCCGAAAGAATCGTACCCAAGTTCTTTCAGAGCTTTCAGCACCGCTTGTCCCGAAACGAGAGAGATTTCACGCTCCGCGCTCATCCCACCCATCAGCACTGCGATTTTATTTCTCAAGACTCTCCCTCCACTGGAAAACCAACGAGCTGGATTTCTCTTTCCAGCGCAATGCCGAATTTTTTCATTACTGATGATCTTATAAGCTGAATCAGGTCATATATCTCGGAAGCGCGGGCACCTCCTGTGTTTATTATGAAATTGGCATGTATTTCAGAAACCTTCGCGTTGCCCAATCTCATGCCTTTGAGTCCGCACTCCTCGATAAGACGTCCAGCGGGAGCCTCTTCTGGGTTTTTGAAGACCGAGCCCGCAGTCGCCATTCCCCACGGCTGGGTCTTTTTTCTGCTTTTCCTTATCTCGTCAAGTTTTTTCTCTACTTCTTCGGTCGAGGCTTTTCTCATCCTGAAAGACGCCTCTATTACTATCTCATCGGAAGGTATCAAAGGGTGTCTGTATCTTTTCTCAAAACGCTCGTATGTTTTTTCGCTCCCCTTTAGATCCAGCGCTCTAACGTAAAGGAGAACATCGGATAGGCAACCTGAGAAAGCGCCAGCGTTAGTCATGACGCCTCCGCCCACTGTTCCCGGAATCCCAAAGGCAAACTCGAGCCCTGAAAGACCGGACCGTGCTGCTTCGACAATAACATGGCTTAGAAGAACTCCTCCACCAGCAAAGATCTCATCATCCCCGCACAACACCTTAGCAAGGTCCCCGCCAAGCCTCGCCACTACACCTCTGAACCCTGCGTCACTAACGAGAAGGTTTGACCCATTTCCAATCACGAAAAACGGCACTGAACCGTCCACAACAATCTTTACAAGTTCAAACAGAGCTTTCTTCGATTTGACCACCACGAAAAAATCGGCAGGTCCGCCTACTCTCCACGTTGTATAACCTGAAAGCGGAACGTTTTTCTCATAGCTCAAATCATGAATTTTTTTAAGATATTTTTCGAGATCCGCCAACTAACCTATGCTCCAAAACTCATACCCTGAAGATTTTCGAGAATTTCCCTTGAGCACTGTGTGATATCCCCAGCACCCATGGTAATCACAGTATCGCCTTTTCTCAGATGGGAACAAACATTTGATGCGAGAGTTGCTCTCTCGGAATAATAAACCACTTGTTTTTTGGGGTTTTCTTTTTTTATACTCTCAACGATTAATTCACCGGTAACACCTGGTTCAGGACTTTCATCAGCGCCGTAAATATCAGTAACGACAATAAAATCAGCATCTTCAACACAACGCCCGAAATCATCGGCTAGAGCGAGTGTCCTAGAATATCTGTGGGGTTGAAAAACTACAACAAGCCGGTCTGGAAAGATCTCCTTTGCCATCGAAAGAACCGCTTTGACCTCTGTAGGATGATGAGCATAATCATCCAGAACCCTGATGCCGTTCGATTCGCCGATAAACTCAAACCTTCTCCTTACCCCACTGAAATCTTCAATGGCTTTAAGTATTTTGCTCACAGGTAACCCCAACCGCCTGCAAACCGCAAATGCACCAAGCGCATTGCACGCATTGTGAAACCCAGGAACGCTGAGTCTCACTTTGCCCAGAGGCCTTTCTTCCTCATAAATCTCAAATACGCAATGTCCATCAACCCACACAAAATCTGAAAATCTGAATTCGTTATTTTCTCGCGCACCGTAAAAAATAACTTCCTTACCATCTTTTGAAAGATGCTCCCCCACTGCCCTGGAAAGTGGGTCATCACCGAAAACAACCGCGAAGCCCTTATGAGGAAGACGTCTCAAGAACTCTTTGAAAATAGCTGCCACATGTGAGACATCCTTAAAGTAGTCAAGGTGATCGGCGTCAACGTTTGTGAGAATTGCTATCATTGGTTCAAGCAGAAGAAGCGAACCGTCGCTTTCATCAGCCTCCGCGACAAGGAATCTTCCATTTCCAAACCGGGCATTGCCACCGGTCTCGTTCAGTTCTCCCCCAATCAAATATGCGGGATCCTCACCACAATCAAGTAAAATTTTCGCAACAAGCGAGGTTGTTGTTGTCTTGCCGTGAGTGCCCGCAACCGCGATCGATTCCTTAGTTCTCATTATGGCCGCGAGCATCTCTGCTCTTGTGATTACAGGTATTCCTCTCTTTATTGCCTCAACGATCTCAGGATTATCCTCTCCCACGGCCGATGACCTCACCACCAAAGATGGTGAAGATATGTTCGAGGGTCTATGACCAATTCCGATAACCGCGCCTCTGTCACGGAGCCTTTTAACATTTGCCGATTCCTTTATATCCGAGCCGGTCACCTTAATACCCATATCCAGGAGAACATTGGCGATCGCGCTCATGCCCGCACCACCAATCCCAACAAGGTGTACCGGTCTATCCATATCCAGTTCTGTGATAGTAGGTATGTGAAATTGCATATTCACCTCATGCGCCAATACCATCAAGATAAACAAGAACAAATTTTCTCTATGAGAGCGATTATACCCGCTACGCCGTCAGCCGGAGTAACCGCCATTGCACACTTTTTCATTTCCAGAATTTTATCCTGATTCTCGACCAACCTCACAGCCTCACGCAAAGCGTCAAGGGCAGAGTCTTCATCTTGTTCCACCACATGCGCCGCGCCAGTTTTTTTCATCTTCAGAGCATTGATTCTCTGATGCTCACCAGCAGCACCAGGCAGAGGCACAAGAACTGCGGGTACGGCTGCAGCAAAGAGTTCCGCCACTGTAAGCGCGCCTGCCCTTGTGACAGCGATGTCTGACGCTGCATAAACAAGATCCATTCTCTCAATGTAAGGGAACACCCTGTAAATCAAAGAAGCACTTTTATCCAACATTCTTGACGGTATCTCCCGGGATATTGATTCGAATTGCTTTACACCAGTGATGTGAACTATCTGGAGATCACTTTTGTGGATAAGCTCGGGAAAAGCTTCTAAGACCGCCTCGTTGATGGCTTTAGCTCCCTGGCTCCCTCCACATACAGCAAGTGTTTTCCGGTCTTTTTCAAGCCCGAGGATTCTAATTGCCTCTATTCTAGTAGATTTTAGATATTCAAGGTCCCTTAATCGTAATATCTCACTCCTTACCGGAACACCTGTCAGAACAGTGTTGGCTTTAGAAGGAAGGTACGCCCTGGTTTCTTCGTGAGCAATTGCGGTGAACTCCGCCCATCTGGATAAAATGCGATTGACCGCTCCAGGGCTTATGTTTACCTCAATGAGAATAAGAGGAATTCTCATGAGGAGCGCAGCGGCGCAGGCGGGCGCAGAAGCATAGCCACCCGTGCCCACAACACAGCAAGGGCGGTAATTCCTTAAAACTCTTAAGGAGCCCCCTGTGGCAAGAAAATATCTGAATATAGCAGTTAGTCTCTCTTTAACCCGCTTTCCAACGATACCAGACACTTCAAAACCCTCAAAGGGAACACCGAGTTGAGCGCATTTCCTTTTTTCCATTCCCTTGAGGGATCCAACAAAAATGAACTGAGAAGAGGGGTATTTTTCTTTTATACCCATGATAATAGATACTGCGGGGTAAATATGTCCGCCGGTGCCCCCACCTGTCACTACCAGACGCACAGTTATACCTTGCCTCCCGTGGATTCCACCTGCCGGGCGACGTTAAAGAGAATCCCCAAGCACCCCATGCAAACAAGCATGCTTGAACCACCCGCGCTTACAAAAGGGAGAGTGACACCAGTTATCGGCATAAGGCCCGTCACTCCACCCATGTTAACAAGCGCCTGGATTACGAAGAGACTCGTAATGCCTGCAGCCAAAATTCTACCGAGCTGGTCAGGGGCATGCTCGGCTATCTTCATGCCAGCAATAGCAATGATAATGAACATAAAAATAACAACAAGGGTCCCGACTAAACCGAACTCCTCGCCTATTATCGAGAATACGAAATCGTTATGAGCGTTTGGAAGGTAAAGAAACTTCTGCCTGCTCATGCCAGGACCAAGTCCAAATAACCCGCCAGTGCCAAACGCGATATAGGATTGAATTAGTTGATAACCATACCCGAGTGGATCCTTCCAAGGATTGAAGAATGCAAGAAACCTTAACAACCTGTAAGGCTCATCATACGTCGCCAGGGCACACCCAACAGCCCCTAAAATACCAACTATGCCCACATGGAACATTCGCGCCTCTGATAATGCCATCACCACAAGAATTGACAAAAAGATTATTGACGCGCTTCCAAGATCGCGCTGGATGACAATAAGACCGCAGGTGAGAGCAAGAAAAAGCAGCAAAGGAAAACAAAGGTGAGAAAATTGCTTGATTTTCTCCCTTTTCACATGCAGAGCATAAGCGCAAAAGAGGATCATTGAAATCTTGGCGAATTCTGATGGTTGAAAATACAATGGTCCGTATATGTGGAGCGACCGCTTAGAGCCAAAGGACTGTACACCAAACGGGAAAACCGCAATCAGCAGCGCGAGAGAAGCAACTACACCCAGGAATGAGAATTTGGCTATTGTTTGATACTTTAGCTTCGATAATATCCAGGCGCAACCCCAACCAACGCTAATCCATAAAAGTTGTGTAAGAAAAGAGGAATAACCGAGGTCCGCGTTACCCTCCAATGACGCCCCTGCCGAAAACACTGACAATAGGCCAAGCATCACCAGCACCATTACCGCCACAAAGATAAGGTGTACCGAGTTAGCCACCGCATTTACTACGCCTTGCTCAACGCCGGTGACTGGCGCGCTCCGGATACTCTTACCTTTTGCCTCTTTCGGATAATGCCTCCTTTCAGCGTAGTGCTTTTTTCTCAGGTCACGAAAGTCTGTGCCCCTCAGCGACAACTTTGACAGCTGTCTATCCTGTAATTTTTCAATGAGAGTCAACTCATCGTATTTCGACAACGCGGTCTTAACCCTTCGAGATGATGTCGCTTGAACCCTTCGCGAGCCTCTGCCCAACGACCGTGAAAGCGCCTCAGCCCTCCCGTTTTTTTGAGACGGATAATCCCGACGAAGCTCACGAAAAGGCTCTTGTTTTCTTCTTGCCTGACTGCTATACGCGGTCCCTCGTAGCATACCCATATTTAGGCGAGCTTACCTAACCCGAAAAGCTCTTGCCAGTAGCATAAACGATCTCTTTAAACTTAAGCCCTCGATCTTTGTAGTCATCAAACATATCAAAGGAAGCGGCAGCGGGAGAAAAAAGAACCACTGCGCCACCTGGTACTTCAAGCGCTTTTTTAAATGATTTCAACACCGCGTCACGTAAATCCTTTGCGTATTCCATCCATATCTGTCTGCTTTCAATAGTTTCTTTTCTTACCGCTTCCTCGATCTCTGAAGCGCATTCCCCAAGAAGAACAATTCCCGCAAGCAATCCTCTGTCATTCACGCGCACCAGTTCTTTTGAAATTTCCTCGAAATCAAGACCTTTATTCTTTCCGCCAAGTATTACAACCATGGGTGAATTGAATGACCTCAGCGCATGAATGGTGGCGTGAGGATTGGTAGCTTTTGAATCGTTATAAAAGACAACATTTCCAATTGTCATAATATACTCCATTCTGTGCTCAAGACCTTTAAACGCTAAGACTTTCTCTCTTACCTCTGCTGGTTCCTCACCGACAGCAAGCGCAGCGCCTATCGCCGCCAAAGTGTTCAAAATCCCATGAACTCCTGGAAGCGGAATCTCTTTGAGTCTCATTACCCTTTTTTTCCTGAAAAGCGGTTTCCCCGCGACTACCCATCCTTCCTCACACCATATACCATGAGAATCAGTAGAATTCATGCCAAAAGGAACTCTCATTGATTTTGCCCTTGATGCCAGATCCACACAGAATTTGTCTTGAGCATTGTAAATCACATAATCCTCACTTCCCTGATTCTCCACAATTCTCGCTTTCGCGCCGAAGTATTCCCTGAAATTGCTATGCCAATCAAAGTGATCAGGAGCTATATTCAAAACCACTGCAACGTCTGGTTTAAAATTTTCTATGTTCTCGAGTTGAAAACTGGAAGTTTCCACCACAAGCAGGTCTTTATCAGAAGTCTTGCCATCGAGATCACACAGTGGAGTTCCGATGTTCCCGCAGGCAATGGCGGACCTCCCTTTCGTCGAAAGAATCTCAGAAATCAATTTCGTCGTCGTCGTTTTCCCGTTCGTTCCGGTGACAGCAATAACTCTATTGCGAATGATCTTCCAGCCCAACTCCAGTTCGCTTATGACCTTTATACCCTCAAACCGGGCGGAAACAAGCGCGGGGGCATTAGGAGGAACGCCAGGGCTTACCACGACGAGATCGAAATCTCTTATCGACTCTGGTTTTTCGACCCCGATCAGAGCAGTTCCCCCAGCTTTTATGATTTCATCTGCTCTTGCTCGTATATCATCAGAATTAGCACTATCTATAGCCATCACTTGAGCCCCTCTTTTTAAAAGTGACCTCGAGGCAGCGATTCCGCTGAGACCTAGCCCAATTACCAGAACTTTCATGTTTTTGAACATCATTTTCCCGGTAGGGGCACTCGCGACACGAAATCAACATAAAAGAGAGCAAAACCGATAAGAACGCAAAAACCACAGATTATCCAGAGACGCACCATTACGGTGAACTCAGACCATCCACCCAACTCAAAATGGTGATGGATTGGAGCCATCCTAAAGACCCTCTTCCCACCTGTTAACTTAAAAACGCCAACCTGAATTATCACCGAGAGCGCTTCTAGTACAAAAAGTCCCCCCAGTATCACCAAAAGAAGCTGGGTTCTTGTCATGATAGCTATGCCCGCCATAACACCACCGAGCGCAAGAGAACCAGTGTCACCCATAAATATCCGAGCGGGCGCTGCGTTCCACCACAAAAACCCCACACATGCACCGAGAACAGCACCAGATATTATCGCCATGTCAAGTGCGGGTTTTCCGCTGAATTCGTAGAATTTCGGGTGGAGGGAAGTGGGATGCCGGAACATTGTGAATGAAACAAGAAGATATGCGACCATAACGAGGATCATTGAACCTGTCGCGAGACCGTCAAGACCGTCAGTTAAATTCACGGCATTTGATGAACTGCTTATCATGATAAAAACCCAGATGAAGAAAAACCATCCAAGAGAAAATCCGAACTCCCCGATAAAACTGAATTTTGGCGAAACACCACAGTGGTTCACCGCAACATAAGCAAAAGCGAAGGCAATTATTATCTGACCCAGGAATTTTAATGACGGTT
>JACVIW010000031.1 GCA_015711695.1 Candidatus Geohydrothermomicrobium daggyaiense | reverse complement strand
AACGGGATTCTTCGTTAACATAGCTGGAGTGGGATTTGACTCTGAGATCGTCAAGAACGCCAATCTGATTAAACCGACGCTATCAGGTTTGATGGGTGGAAGACTTTCTTATTTCGCGAGTTTTTTGCCAGCGCTTGGCAAATTGAAGGAAAAAGATATAGAAGTTCATGTTGATGAAAAGGTTTTGAGGGTGCTTGCCATCTCGGTTTTCCTTGCCAATGGCAATTACTTTGGGGGGAAGATGAGAGTGGCTCCTGGCGCACTGGTGAATGATGGAATGCTTGATGTTATTGTGACGGGAATGGGAGGTCGAAGCCCGCTTGTTGATCTACCTCCAGAAGAACCGGTACCTGAAAAAGGAAGAATAGGAAAAATTGTTCATGGATTTAGAACTCTTTCGAGCATATCTCGAATATACACTGGAACTCTTCCGGAGGATGAATCTGTGTTTTCGATAAGGGCAAAAAGAGTCCGTCTCCTGTCCGATAGTATTCTGCTTCTTCACGCTGACGGGGAACTCATAGGCGAGGCGCCAGTTGCAGCCGAAGTGATAGAAAACGCGCTAACAGTTATAGCGTGAAGAATTCTAAAAGTTATTTCAACCACGAGAAAGCGATGATCTTTAAAGTGAATTGCCTTTCTACTTAAGAAGTGACCTGAACAGCTCTAGGATTAGCTCATAATCCGCTTCTCTAGGGTTGCCGTATATTTGCGCATCTCCCATAGCGGCGTCAGCCATTTCCTCTGCCAGAGAGGGATCCACTCCTGCCTCCTTAAGCGTCTTTGGAAGACCAAATGACCATATAAAATCCTTTATTTTTTCCAGAAAAGCCCTGGCTGCATCCGCCTGGCTCATACCGCTCGTTTCGATACCTACAGCGAAAGCTAGTTCAGCGTAACGGTCGCTGCAATAATCAATGTTAAACTCCATGACTGCGGGAAGAATTATTGCATTGGCTACACCATGGCTAACCGTGGTTAAGCCTCCCACAGCATGAGCCATCGCGTGGCAAGCTCCAATGGAAAGTGTCGTGGAGATTGCTGATCCGGCAAGGTTTGAGGCGATTAGCATGTTGGCTCTGGCTTCGATGTTCTCTCCGTTTTCAAAGGCCATCGGCAGGTTTTCATATATTAGCTTAACGGCATAGAAAGAGAGAGCGTCTGAATGCACCGCATGTTCAAGACTTGAGAATGATTCTATCGCGTGTGTCAGGGCATCGATGCCGGTTGCCGCAGTCAGCGAAGGAGGCATTGAGATAGTCATGGACGGATCGAGTATTGCAACATCGGGGATTAGATAAGGGCTATTGAATGATATTTTCTGATTTGTGGGTGAGTGTTTTATAACCGCTCCGAGTGACGCTTCTGCGCCGGTACCCGCGGTAGTCGGTATGGCGATGTGTTTTTTCAATGGTTGTGGAATGAGATTTGTCCCCTGCCAGTCTTCGAGAAGATCACCACCTACTCCGAGTAATATATTGGCTCCTTTTGCCGTGTCTATGACGCTTCCTCCGCCAATTGAAACAAGAATGTCAACATTTTTTTCCTTGCCTATCTCCGCTATTTCGCTACAGACCTCAACCTCGGAGTTCACCGGCACATCGGAGTAAACTTCGACAAGCTCCACGCTACTTTTCTCAATGCCATTCTTTACGTCTTCAACAAGACCTGCATCCAATACACCCTTATCGGTTATTATCATAGCTGTTGTTCCGCCAAGCTGTTCCGCTTCCTGAGCGACTTCGCTGGCAATATTTGCCCCGTATATTGTCTTTCCGGGGGAGTAAAACTCGTAATACTCTCTAAGTGGCACCGTGATCACCTCCGTGAAGATAGAATAGACTCTTATCTTTTATAAAGAATGTCAGGGTCACATTCTCCACAACTGGTTTAAAACATTTTTAAAAAGCCTTCTCGAGAATCCCAAGGAGCTCTTGTAGCTCTGGCGCTTCCGAGTTGTTGAGCATGAGTCTATCACGCATTGCATCTTCCGCCGCGCCAGCGATGTCAACTTTTTTAACTCCTGTTTTGCTAAGACTTTCTGGTAGCTGGAGGCCTGAGATGAAATTTCTTAAGTATTCAATCGCCTTCTTCCCGGCAGTTACGTCACTATCGCCACGGGTATCGATTCCAAGCGCCTCGGCTATTAACCTGTATGATTTTCCCACTTTATCCGGATATTTCTCGATGTTGAATTCCATACCCAGCGGAAGGAGAATTGCTTTCGCTACTCCGTGAGGTACTCCGAATCTCCCACCAACCGCGTTAGCCAGTGCATGAATGAGTCCCCCGGCGGTGTTTGCGAGAACAATACCTCCCATATTAGCGGCTATGAGGGTATAACGCCTTGATTCAAGATTGGTAGGTTCCTGGAAAGCGACAGGAAGGTAACGGTATATCAGTCTTATTCCATGAATAGCCAGGCTGTCACAAAATGGCTTACGGAATTGGGAATGAAGCGCTTCTATACAATGGGTGAGAGCGCATATACCTGTTGAGGCAGTTAGCTGGGGTGGAAGAGTTCTTATCATGTAAGGGTCAAGTAAAGCAACAGAGGGCGCTAGTTCAGGACTGGGGTAAGTGAGCTTCAGTTTCTGCTCTTTATCGAGTATGACTGCCGAAAAACTGGACTCGGCCCCGGTACCCGCAGTTGTGGGAATCGCTACGTGGACTGGCATCGGAGCTCTCGGCATATATACGGCGCACTGATGGTCCAGAATATGTCCACCTTCCACCATGAGAATTGCCACTGCTTTTGCTGTGTCAATTGTCGAGCCTCCTCCAACCGAGATGATGCAGTCCGCTTCGTTCTTGTAAGCCAATTCGTAGCATCTCTGGACTATCTCTATCTCAGAATCAGGCTCAACCTGGTCAAAAACCCCTGCGATCTGGCTCTTTCCCGATGTCATGCCCTTTTTGACAAGGTCAACCAGCCCTGCTTTTTTTACCTGTTTGTCAGTGACTATAAGCGCCCTTTTTCCGCCTTTCTTATCAATTTCAAGTCCAACTGTATCAACGCATTTTTCACCACAAATAATCTTTCCCGGAACTTGAAACTCAAACCACTCATCCGACCACATGCTTACCTCTTTGTTGCATGAATTTTTCGAGGTTATGATTTCCAGTAACAGACAATATCTTACCAGTGGGGGAAATTTTAAACATCATTCATTGGAAGTCTTAGAGATAGCGAATTGATTATGCGTTTTGGCTGTGATCAAGACCGGGTGGAAGCGGTATGCTCTTTTTCAAGTGAGAATATGTTTCTGCATCCACTTGAGTTTTTCTTCTGGCGTATTGGAGACAGGAAAAAAAGGAGTATTCAATCGGAATAATTCACGTCGCTTTCATCGAAAATATTGTTCACTATGATACCGCCCCCAATGAGTTCATCGCCTCGATAGAAAACAGCTGACTGACCCGGGGAGGCGAGAGTTCCTGGCTTGCGATAAGTAATCCTGGCACGGTTTCCTTTCTGGACACTCACAGTGGCCTGGCTGGGATAGCCGCGGTAACGTGTAAGTACCGTGCATTCGAATTCTTTTTCCCGACTACCACTGATGAGATTCAGACCTTCGACAAAGAATCCAATAGACTTGAGTTCACTTTTTTTACCTACAATTATGGCATTCTCTTCTGGCTTTATCTCGATAACATAAAAGGGTCCCGCGTTGTCTACCTCAATGCCTTTCCTCTGTCCAACTGTGTAAAACGCAATTCCCTGATGTTTCCCTATTATTCTTCCGTGAACATCAAGAATTGGTCCGGGTTCAAACGCGCGCGGTATTCGCTTTTTCAAAAATTCGACATGGGAAAGGCCTCCCGTAAAACAAATGTCCTGACTTTCCGGGTGAATCATTTCAAAAATTCCTTCGTTTTTAACGATTGCTTCAGTTTCTTTTTTGGTTACATTTCCAAGCGGGAAGACACTACGGCTTAACTTATTCTGATCGAGTGTCCAGAGAACGTAGCTTTGATCTTTTTCACGGTCGATCCCTTTTAATATTCTGTACGGTTTGGTCTGCGTTTTTCTCGCGAAGTGACCGGTTGCAAATAACTCACATTCCCGCTTGAGAGCTTCTTCAAGCAGCAACCCGAACTTCATTGTTCGGTTGCATACCACGCATGGGTTTGGAGTCAATCCAGAAGCATAATCGTTTATGAAGGGTTCGATGACTTTCCTGGTGAACTCGACTGTGACATCAACTACAAAATGTTCTATGCCGATCGTCTCTGCAATTCTTCGCGAGCATGAAACCGCAAGTGTTTCTTTTCCGTCAGGTATTACCATTGAGGGAATTCTCATGGTCAGGGCAACCACTTCATAACCTTCCGCCTTCAGGATAAGCGCTGCTGCGGTACTGTCCACCCCTCCGCTAAACGCAAGACCAACTCTCTTTTTTCTGATTTCTTTTTTTACCATGTCTTAAGAATTTCCTCTTGAAGGCTTCCCCCTGGCAGGTTTCTGATACTCCCTTCTAATTTTTCATATCCCTTTTAACGTATCTATATTCGGTTAAATGAGCAAGATCTTTTGAAGATTGGTCAAACATGACAAAAAAGGAAAAACTGGTTGAGTAATTCATGCCTAAAAGTGCAATAATATTATCCATATTCTCATGAGCGTTTGGGAGGGAGAAGTCTTGGTAAAGACAGTAGAAGAAATCAATGAGCGAATAAAAAAGGGTGAAGCCGTGGTTCTCACCGCCGAAGAAATGACCCATCTTGTAAGGGAAGTTGGCGCAGCTGAGGCTTCCAGAAAAGTTGATGTTGTGACAACTGGCACTTTTGGACCAATGTGTTCTTCTGGTGTTTTTATGAATCTTGGCCATAGCGAGCCACCCATGAAGATGCATAGGGTATGGCTAAACGATGTGCCCGTTTGCGCTGATCTTGCGGCTGTGGACATATATATTGGAGCTACTGCCGTTTCGGATAGTGAGGGCATGAACTACGGTGGAGGTCACCTGATTGAAGATCTTCTCAGAGGAAAATGGCTTAAATTGCGGGCAAACGCGATACCGACTGATTGTTATCCGAGGCGAGAAATCCAGACGTATATAAATCTCGCGAGCGTGAATCAGGCTTTTCTCTTCAACCCGAGAAACGCTTATCAAAATTACGCGTGCGCGACGAACGGTTCGGATCGAACTCTTTACACTTACATGGGCGTTCTGATGCCCAATTTTGGTAATGTCACATACTCAAGCGCTGGTGAGCTCAGTCCCCTGTTAAACGATCCTTATTACCGGACTATCGGTGTTGGAACAAGGATATTCCTCGGTGGAGCGCAAGGTTATGTCGCATGGCAGGGAACGCAGCACAGACCGTCGGTGGAGCGCACTTCACGCGGAATACCGGTTGGTCCGGGAGGAACCCTTGCGCTTATCGGTGATTTGAAAAAAATGAGTCCCGAATTCATAAAGGCTGCAAGATTTCACAGATATGGGGTGAGCCTTTATGTAGGCGTTGGGATTCCCGTGCCGGTGCTTGATGAAGAAATGGCGTTATGTACAGGTGTTGGAAATGATGAGATCTACACATACATTTATGATTACAGCGAGGCTTCAAGATCCAGAAAACCGATAAGAAAAGTAAGTTATGCTGAACTTCAAAGCGGGAAAGTTGAGATAATGGGTAAAAAAGCGATAAGCGCTCCAGTATCCAGCATAAGAATGGCAAGGAGAATAGCGTCGGTTCTCAAGGATTGGATAAAGAGGGGAGATTTTCTCCTGAGTGAGCCTGTTGAGGCACTTCCCCAAGAAGGAACGCTAAACACACTGGACATCAGGGAACGGGAGGACAAATAGATGGCAAAAAGGAGACTTGTGCTTACATTTCCACCAGAGGTTGTTGAAAGGCCGGTGGTGGCGACTCTGGTTAAAGAATTCGATGTGCTGACGAATATTCTGCGCGCCCAGGTTCATGAGGGTGAGATTGGCAGAATGCTTGTTGAACTGGAGGCGGAACCTGAGAATATCAAGGCTGCGATTCGTTATCTTCAGGAAATTAGAGTGGTTGTTGAGGATGCGATAAAGGATATAGAACTAAACGAAGAATCATGCATTGATTGTGGAGCATGCACTGCGGTGTGTGTCCCGAGAGCGCTTAACATAAGCCCGCCTGAATGGAAACTTGAATTGAACAAAGAAAGATGCATTCTATGTGGTTTCTGCGTTGACGCCTGTCCGCTGAGGATAATATCAGTACGTTTTTAGCCCGGAAACTTATATTCTTGGAAGTTTCTTCATGTCCAAACTGCAGCAAACCGGGGTTTGCTTTGGTTGAGGAGAGAATTTTATTTCCTTCGATAAGAAATGGTGTTGCTGTCAACCTGGAGGGTATTGTTTCTTTGCCAGATATTACCCCGCGGTCTGGTATTGTCATGTGTCATCCCCATCCCGCTGGAGGAGGAAACATGAACGTTCCTCTTTTTTTAGTCCTTACTTCCTCGCTTATTCCATTTGGAGTGGTTGTAATGAGGTTTAACTTTGGGGGTGTTGGTAAAAGCGGCGGAAATTTTACCAATGGCAGGGAAGAAATTTTCGACGTAGGATCTGCAGTAGACTGGTTAGGGTCTTACACTGGGCTTGAATTAGAGAAGATAGTTGTTGTTGGCTGGTCTTTTGGGTCTCTAATGGCTTTGCTTGCTTCTACAAAACCAGAAAGGGCAGGGTTAACCATAGCAATATCTCCACCGATTGCGGTCATTGATTCCGAAGATCTTTCCAAAAAGCTAGCTGCTGCTCCGGGCAGCCGGTTCTATGTGGTTGGTGAGCGTGACGATCTCTGTCCTGCTGAAAGCCTTTTCAAATTCGCCGAACAAGTTTCAGGCATTGATAGAGAGAATGTGTGCGTCATACCCGGTGCTGACCATTTTCTTTTCGGGCGGGAAAAGGACGTGGCCGAAGTTGTCAAAAAGATAATAGGCACGCGGGGATTTCTAGAAAACCCGCAAAGCAATCTTTAGTTTTCCCGTTCGCTTGTTTTAGTCCCGGGTATAGCACCTTCGCCTGTTATCTTATTTTCTTGGCGGAGGGACGTGGATAGCCTTTCCGTGAGATGCTTCTGCTGCTTCCATTATCGCTTCCGGTAGCGAAGGATGCGCATGTATGGTGGAACCTATTTGTTCCGCCGTAGCGCCCATTTTCATGGCTATGGCGACTTCATGTATAAGGTCAGATGCATGGGGTCCCATTATCTGGGCGCCGATCACTTTATCGGAATCTGGGTCTATTACAAGTTGTACAAAGCCGCGATCTTCACCCATGGCTAAAGCTTTTCCAAGACCACCGAAAGAGAACCTGCTTACTTTTACTTCTCTGCCCTGTTCGGCTGCTTTGTCAGTGTTAAGGCCCACACTTGCGATTTCAGGTGTCGTGAATATGCACGCTGGAACAACGCTGTAGTCGATCCGGGCATCCCCTCCTGTCGCGTTCTCAGCCGCGACAAGTCCCTCGAATGTTGCCGTGTGCGCTAGGAGAATTCCCCCTACCACATCGCCAATCGCATATATTCCTTGTCTTGAAGTTTCCATGCGCTCGTTTACAGCGATGCAGCCGCGCTCATCCGTTTTCACACCGATTTCCTCAAGCCCGAGTCCCGATGAGTTCATTTTTCTACCTATGGAGATAAGAACTTTCTCAGCTTCGATTGTCTCTCCTGTCGATAGTTCCAGGGTAATTCCATTTTCTCTGTAGTCGAGAACTTTGCTGACTGTCGTGTTTGTCTTTATTTCTATTCCGTTTTTCTTGAAAATGCTTCTCATCTGCTTGGATATTCTACTGTCCTCCGTCGGCAGCATCCGGTCCATTAGCTCTATCATTACTATGCGAGTTCCAAGTGTCGAGAAAATGCATGCAAATTCACTGCCAATAACACCGCTTCCAACAATAATCAAGCTTTCAGGGATATTCTTGAGGTCAAAACCGCCGGTTGTTTGAAGTCAAAAACTGGGATCTCAGCAGGTTCAGACCCGGTGGCGATAATGATCTTTTTCGCGTCCAGGGTAATAGCGCCTTCTTCGGTTTCAACCATTACCTTTCCATCTGGTGTAATGGAGCCTCTGCCTTTTATGAGATCAATGCCATTTGCTTTCAACAGCGATATTATGCCTGACGCAAGGGTATTGATAACTTTTTCTTTTCGTTCCATTATCGCTTTCCAGTCAGGCTCGATGTTTCCGATTCTGATACCGAATTTTTCTGATTCCTTTGCGTGAGCTAGAAGTTCAGTTGATGCGAGAAGTGTTTTTGTGGGAATGCAGCCCCAGTTCAGGCACGTGCCCCCCACGTTTTGCTTCTCCACCAGTGCCACTTTTGCGCCACGCTGGGATGCTCTTATCGCAGCCGGATACCCCCCTGGTCCGGCGCCGATAACCACTACGTCATAACTCCTATCGTCTGCCATTTTACCTCCTTATTTATTGATTCAATTGAAATGATTTTCGTTGAATATAGCGCGATAATTCTCCAACAAAGATAACTTTTCCGTCAATCTCACCAAGACGGATTCTTGCACCCTGATTTTAACGGTTATGAATTCTGGGCTATGAAGGAACCACACATTGAGAAACAGGCCTAATTTTCCTTTCTATTTCTTTTCTTATCCACCTAGGAAATTCTTTTCGAATTTTACACCACCTATAGAAACTGTACTGGATTTGAAAATCTGTGATTCTTTTCCTGATTAAAAGATTTAGCGCGTAAATGGTTTTCAGCTAATGGGTGATGAAATGTTCTTTGCATCAGAAAATTTGAATGTTTTTATTGTTACTGTCTAATCAGTTATTCTGTTGCGATTTTTTCGCTTTTTCCAAGTTATTTTCTATTAGCGATGGACGCAGGAAAATACGGCCATGCGATTTTATGATATGCGCCAAAGCGGTACATACCTTTGTGCCGTATATTATTACTTGCCATGTTAGTTCCCTTCTAATATAATCACGACGGTGCCTCCCAACGGAGGCTACATTTGTGTTAGTCAGATGAGTCACCAGCGTTTCCTTGGTGAAATCCTATGACGAAGGGGGTTGATGCTAAAGCGGTAGAGTTGCGTCTTAAGGAAGGATCTGTCGGAAGAAACTGGTTCAAATCCGTAAATCATTGGATTTTTTAAAACTTTGTCGAAACGCAAGCCGAAGGCATTTGACAGAGGAGGGAAAATGGCACACGTTCCAAGCGATCTGGAAATTGCTCAAGCAGCAAAAATGGAGCCCATAGTAGAAATAGCGAAGAAGATTGGGCTTGAGGAAGATGACCTGGAGCTTTATGGAAAGTACAAGGCAAAGGTAAGTCTTGATGTCATTGAAAGGTTCAAGGATAAACCAAACGCAAAATACATTGACGTTACAGCTATAACACCAACTCCTCTGGGAGAGGGCAAAACCGTTACCACAATCGGTTTAACGGAGGCTCTCAACAGGATAGGCAAGAAAGCAATGGTGTGTATAAGAGAACCTAGCATGGGACCAGTATTCGGCATCAAGGGTGGGGCCGCTGGCGGCGGCTACAGTCAGGTGGTTCCCATGGAAGACCTTAATCTCCACTTCACTGGAGATATTCACGCGGTAGGTGCCGCGAACAACCTCCTTGCTGCTTATATAGACACAAGCATTCTTCTTGGAAATCCCCTTAACATAGATCCGCTCACCGTATCTTGGAGAAGGGTTGTTGATATTAGCGATCGCGCTCTCAGAGAAATTGTTATCGGGCTTGGAGGAAAGCAGAATGGATATCCGAGACAAACGGGTTTCGATATCACTGTAGCCTCTGAGGTCATGGCGATACTTGCTCTTGCTGATAGTCTTCAGGATCTCAAAGCGAGGCTAAAAAGAATACTTGTGGCTTACACTTACGATGGAAAACCTGTTTACGCTGAAGATTTAAAGTGCGCCGGCGCGATGGCGGTTCTTCTGAAGGACGCTCTCAAACCAAACCTCATTCAGACGCTTGAACACAATCCATGCTTCATGCACGCCGGACCTTTTGCGAATATCGCTCAGGGCAACAACTCGGTTATAGCGGACATTATCGCGTCCAAACTTACGGATTACGTGGTGACAGAGAGCGGTTTCGGGGCTGACTGTGGCGCGGAAAAAATGATGCACATAAAAGTTCGCGCGATGGAAAAATATGGCATCAGACCTGACTGTGTGGTTATTACCTGCACGATAAGAGCGCTCAAAATGCACGGTGGCGCATTCCCGGCGATTCCGGGCAGACCAATACCGGAAGAAGTTCAAGCGGCTGAAAATTACGAGGCGCTTGAAAAAGGTTGCTCAAATCTGATCAAGCATATAAAGAACATGAAACTTTTCGGACTGCCGGTTGTTGTGACCATCAATCGCAGGACAAGCGACAGAGAGAAGGAAATCGAGATGGTTCACGACATCGCGCTCGAGGCAGGGGCTGATTTTTGTGAGCCCATTGAGGTATGGGCAAAAGGTGGAGAAGGTGGAATAGCTGCTGCCGAAGCTGTTGTCAAAGCCTGTGAACTTCCAAACAATTTCCACTATCTTTACGAGCTCAATGACCCGATAAAAAAGAAAATCGAAATCATCGCCACACAGATTTATGGCGCAGATGGTGTTGACTACACCCCCGTTGCCGAGGAGGCCATTAAGAGATTCACGGAAGCTGGATATGACAAGCTCCCGCTTTGTATGGCAAAGACACACCTTTCGCTATCCCATGACCCGAATCTCAAAGGAGCTCCAACTGGCTGGCGTCTTCCGATCAGGGACATAAGACCCTCGGTTGGGGCTGGATTTCTCTATCCTCTCTGCGGGGATATGAGAACTATGCCTGGTCTTCCGAGCGAACCGGCGGGTAATAAAGTTGATTTGACTGATGATGGCAGGGTTGTTGGTTTGTTCTAAGAAGTTTAAAGGGAACCTGCAAGCGGTTCTAAACCGCTTGCAGGTCGATTTGGATTTAGGAAAATGGCTCGAGAAAAAGTCAGGGTTTGTTTTTATCCTGAAAACAGATGCATAGAGGTAGACAAAGGCGAAAATCTGCTCCGGGCAGCGATGAAGGCGGATGTCCATATAAATGCATCATGCGGGGGGGAGGGTTACTGTGGTAAGTGTAGAGTCATAATTGAAAAAGGTGAGGTTAAACAGAAACTCCAGGTAAAACTCTCCCAGGAAGAAATCAAGCAAGGATACGTTCTTGCATGCTGTTCCACAGCCGAATCTGATGTTGATGTCAGGATCCCGATCGAAAGCCAGATCGGGGACAAGGGGGTCCTGTTAAGAAGACCACCGATACCGCTTAAAGGTTACACTCTTTCCGCGAAGGATTGGGCTGAGCGCTTGCCTCAGTGGGAGCTAAATCCCCCCACCGCAAAATTCCACCTTATACTTGACAAACCTTCCCTTGAGGACAACATAAGTGACGCGGAGAGAATCAAGCGCGGACTTGCTAAACTTGCCGGACTTAAGGATGTGGTCATAGATTATCCAATGCTTTCCGCCCTTCCGAGTATTATAAGGGCGGCAAGTTTTGACGTAACCGTGACGGTGCTCGACCGGGGCACCGAGCAGAGAGCGGTAAGACTTGAAAAGGGTGACACAACTCCCAGGCAGGCAGCGATCGCAATAGACCTCGGGACAACGACTATCTCTGCGCAGCTTGTGGATCTCCAAACTGGTAGAGTGATAGCAGAAGCTTCCGACTACAACGGTCAGATCTCTTACGGCGAGGATGTAATAACTCGTATTATCTATTCCACCCGTTCAACGGGGCTTGCTAAATTACAATCCGCGGCAGTGAACACAATCTGGAACCTGATCCAACAGATGGTCGAGAAGACGGGCATCGAATTTTGCAGCATTACCCATCTTTGCATATCGGGCAACACAACCATGATTCATCTTCTGCTCGGGCTCGATCCGCGATACATAAGGGTTGATCCTTACATTCCCGCGGCCACACACTTTCCATGGATAAAGGCAAGTAATATCGGCATAAGGATCGCGAGCGGGGTGTATTTGAGATGCACTCCGTGCGTGGCTTCATACGTAGGAGGGGATATAGTTGCCGGCGTGCTTGCCTCTGGAATGTTTAATTCGGAAAAACTCACCCTCTACATAGATATTGGGACTAACGGGGAGATGGTTTTAGGAAACAAGGAATGGATGCTATCCTGCTCGTGTTCCGCGGGCCCTGCTTTTGAGGGCGCAGGGGTAAAGCATGGGATGCGAGCAACTCGCGGGGCCATAGAACAGGTGAGAATAAATGAGGTTACCAAAGAGCCCATGATCATAACTATTGGCAACAGGCGACCCATAGGCATATGCGGTTCAGGTTTGATCGATCTTCTTGCTGAGCTTTTCCTGACAGGTGTAATTGATGAGAGAGGAAAGATTGATGTTGACCTTGATACGCCGCGGACAAGGATTGGTGAAAGTGGTAAAGAGTATGTTCTTGTCTGGGCAGATGAAAGTGGCACTAACCGTGACATAGTTATCACCGAGGCGGATATAGATAATCTGATGAGAGCGAAGGCTGCGGTATATGCAGGAATTCAGATACTTCTTCAAGAAGTGGGAGTGAGTATCGAGGATATTGAGGAGATACTGATAGCAGGTGCGTTCGGGAGGTATCTTGAGATAGACAAGGCGATAATTATCGGGTTGCTCCCGGATGTTGACACAGACAAAATTAAGTTTGTGGGGAACGGTTCCCTTCTTGGTAGTTATCTGATGGCGCTTTCCAAGAATCTAATAAAGGAGGCAGACAGGATTGCGAGCATGATGACTTATCTTGAACTATCTGTCAATCCACGTTTCATGGAGCAGTATGTTTCTGCTCTATTTTTACCGCATACTCACAAGGAGATGTTTCCGACTGTGATGCAGCGACTAGAGGAAGCTAGGGCCGCTGCAGGACTCGGTCCGCTCGAGAGAGGAAGTGAAATCTCTTGAGCATTGCCATTGGGATATCGGGCAAAGGTGGCGTGGGCAAAACCACTTTTGCTGCTTTGAGCGTAATGCACCTGGTTAGGAATGGCCTCAAACCGGTGCTCGCGGTTGACGCAGACCCTAACAGCAATTTGCACATGATGCTTGGGGTGGATCTGCCATTCACAATAGGCGCTGTAAGGGAGGAGATGTCGGAGAAGATCCAGAGAGGCGAGCTTCCTGCGGGAATGTCTAAGCAAGACATGCTTGAGATGCAAATTGAGCAAGCGCTTGTGGAGACCCCCGATTTTGATTTGATAAGCATGGGTCGACCGGAGGGTCCGGGGTGTTATTGCGCGATAAACAACATGCTAAGGCTTTTTCTGGACAGACTGAGCGCGCGATATAAGTTCGTTGTAATTGACAACGAGGCAGGCATGGAACATCTCAGCAGAAGAACCACCCGAAGCGTGGATTTCATGTTTATCATAAGCGATCCATCATCCAGGGGACTTGAGACTGCAGCGAGGATAAAAGACCTTGCTGTGGATATGAGATTGAACGTTGGCAGATTTCTGCTGGTGGTCTCAAGAGTGCCCGAGGATCTCGATTTGGAACTTGAGAAGATCATCGAAAATTCCAGCATGGAATTTGCCGGGTTAATTCCTGATGACCCTTTAATCACTAATTTGGATGCTTCCGGGCATTCGCTTAAGTCTCTTGACAAAGAATCCGTGGCGCTGGGCGCGGTAGGAAAGATACTGGACGGGACTGTTCTGTTTGCAACACAGCGGGAGTGATTTTGAATGTATATTCAAGGAAAAATGCTCGATTTCCTGGACAAGCTCGCTTCAAATTCCCCGGAGCCAGGTGGGGGAGCGGTTAGCGCGCTCACAGGAGCGCTTGGAGCCGCGCTCGTTAGCATGGTGGCGAATCTGACCGTGGGTAAAGAGAAATACGCGGACGTTCAGGAAAAGATAAAGGAACTCCTCGAGAAAAGCGAAGCGCTACGAGATCGCTTCCAGAAACTTGTTCAGCGAGATACTGAAGTTTATGGCGTTCTGGCGAAGGCTTTTAAAATGCCAAGGGAAACCGAGGAGCAGATGCTTGAGAGAAAAAAAGCCGTTCAATTTGCCCTTCGGGAAGCAACAATGGTACCGTATGAGATCGCAGAAGCGTCACTCGAACTTGCCCGGCTGGCCGAAATCGCCGCAATGATTGGTAATGTTAACGCCGTAAGTGATGCTGGTGTAGCGGCAATACTTGCGGAAGCAGCGGGTCAGTGCGCAGCTTTGAACGTGAAGATCAACCTCATGAGCATAGAGGATAGCGCGTTTGTTGACGAGAAATGGAGCGCGATTAAGGATATACTAATGCGTTTGGGTGAACTCCGGGAAAAAGTCGTAAACATAACATATG
>MU158452.1:13473-14441 GCA_015711695.1 Candidatus Geohydrothermomicrobium daggyaiense | reverse complement strand
CTTTATGGACGAGCACTATGTCGCCAATTCTCACGTCCTTTCGCCTGATTTCGTCCTCGTTATGCAGGGTTGCGTGCGAGACAGTGGAACCGGCAATTGAAACCGGCTCCAGAACAGCGACCGGCGTAAGTGCCCCTGTTCTTCCCACTCCAATCTTGATATCTATGACTCTTGTGGTTTTCTCCTCCGGCGGGAATTTATACGCAATCGCCCACCGTGGGCTTTTGGAAGTTGCTCCAAGCAATCTCTGGTACTCAATGGAATTAACTTTGATGACCACTCCGTCTATCTCGTATTCAAGCTCTTGCCTTTTATTTTCCCATTTTTCGCAAAACTCCATAGCGTCTGCCAGTCCCATTACCTTCTCGCTATGTTCACCTAGCCTGAAACCCATCTTTCCAAGCAAATCAAGCATATCCCATTGAGTCTCAGGATATTCGCCAGTTGTGTAACCTATCGAAAAAGTAACCATAGAGAGGTTTCTTTCCGCTGTCACTTTTGGGTCAAGTTGCCTCAGAGAACCGGCAGCGGCGTTTCTGGGATTGGCAAAAGGAGGTTCTCCTCTTTCAAGGCGTTCTTTGTTAAGACGCTCGAAAGATTCCCTGGGCATATAAACCTCGCCAACAACCTCAATCAATTCCGGCGGGCTTTCACTGAAAATACGCATTGGAATAGCGGGAATTGTCTTCAAATTTGGAGTTATATCCTCTCCAACTTCACCATCGCCCCTGGTTGCCCCCTGAGTAAACAGGCCGTTCTCATAAGTAAGAGCCACCGCGGTGCCATCCATTTTAAGCTCGCATACAAACTCTATTTTATTGACGGGAATACCCAGACCCTTACTAACCCTTTCGCCGAATGCGAAAAGATCATCCCGGTTAAAGGCGTTATCCAGGCTCAGCATCCTGCCTTTATGGCGAACCGGCCTGAAACCCTCTGCAGGAGGAGGCCCAATCCTTCGCGTGGGC
>MU158452.1:0-13463 GCA_015711695.1 Candidatus Geohydrothermomicrobium daggyaiense | reverse complement strand
GTCCGCCTGGACAAGATTGGGGTACTCTTCCTCAAGGCGAACAAGCTCCTTGTATAGCTCATCGTATTCGGCGTCGCTTATCACCGGATCATCAAGTGTGTAGTACCTGTATATGTGGTAGTTCAGTTCTTTGACCAGCTGCTCGATTCTTTTTTTGACCTCAACTTCCTCTTTAGAACCACCACTCATTTTTATGTCCTCTCCTCGTTTTCACAGAACACAACTAGACTTTGAAAAATATTCACTGTTAATTCAGAATTCAGGAAACCATTCTTTAACGCATTATGGCGAAACTGCGCAATATAATATTTTAACAACTGCGATCGGCATTAACTCGTTCTGGGAAATCTCATGCATAGAATGCGCCAGGTTATGAGAATTCCGGCATCCAGGTCATCGAATATAGCGGGGTCAAAAAGGGTATCAAATAGATCTACAATGTCGAGATATCCCCGGGAGGCCAAAATATAAGAATAGCATGTCCGGTAATGTTCTCAAGCGGAACAGGACCAAAGAATCTGCTGTCGTAAGACTGGCTTTCATTATCCCCCATGACAAAGACGGTATTATCAGGCAGAATCGTGGTAAATTTCGACTTCACCCGACTGCTCGAACTAAAATAAGTATACTTGTCATTGACGATAATCCTTTGGTCTGTAAATGTCAATTTGTCACCGCCAATTGCGATCACTCTCTTTATAAGGAACTCCGGATCCCCTCTGACATCCCTAAAAGTCACTATGTCGCCTCTGTTAGGAGTTGATCCAAAACGGTATTTGACAACAAGTATCCTGTCACCATCCTTCAATGTAGGAAACATTGAATTTCCTTTTACGACGTGAGGCCTCCCCACAACAACCAGAAGAAAATAGAGTGATAGAAGGACGATTACGGGTATGAGGAGCAAAAACCCCCATCCAGGTAAACCTAACTTCTCCCTGAGAAGTTCTTTCCTGGGTGGGGGCATTTCGTTTCCCCAAGAAGGAATTCGCCCGGTGAAAAAATAGTCGCTGTTAGGAGGATAAGCAACTTTTCTGCGTTTTTGTCCCTTCATTCTAAAGAACATTGAACCAAAAAATCAAACTTCCAATCTCCAGACATTTCAACCAGAGCAAGCATAACTATTTTACATTCCACCTGTGGCATAATAGCGTATTCTCCATATTTCCCCGTTTGCATCCTGTTCAGACGCTCACGCCACAAGCCAGATTAAACAAGCAAAAAGGCTGAGTTTGAAAACCTGAAACGTTCAGGCTTGCAACCGGATATCACCTCTTAAACCAATCCTTCCCCCGGCGACAATAGCGACCCCCCGTATTTCGGGATAATCAGCCGATTTCTCAAGAGCCATCTCGATGTCTACTGAAGAATGTACCATATTCCCGAGAAACGTGGCGGCAGCATCAGCAAGTGTAGCTGTGCTGGCGACCACCGTAACCGCCTCAGCGATGCCAAGGGAAACTGAAGGACCTATGCTCGCGCTTGAAGTGCAGATCCCTATTCCACTATCGGTATCGCTAACAATGAGATGGAAAATCGGATTTTTTGCGCCAGCGAATATGCGAACAGTTCTCCAAACGCCGCCCGCTGAAAAAATATCCCCGCCGTTTTCTACAATTACTTCACTTGATTTATCTAACAGGTCTCTGCCAACGTAATCCGCTATAGCTCCAGCGACGCACGCCATCGGTCCAACGCCGAAGCGGGAAGCGGCTTCACTCATCTCACGCACGATCGGTGGGGCAAAAGCAGTTGAAGGAAATGGCCTGAAAGCCTTCACAAATCCGGGGTGAGTTCTGACATAATCTTCGAGTTCACTTCTGTATTTTTTCAGGGAATTATAAGCAATCTTACTCAAATCAGATTTTGTGCATATGTACAGGTCACTTTCTCCTATACAAACCCTATAGCATTTGAGCCCGCGGGGAGAAATTACTCTCCTGTACTCTCTTGAGATGTAAGTCTCTTTCAAGATTCTCTTGGACTTCTTTCATCCAGTTCGGTGTCGCCGTAAATACCCTGTTTATCAGGGAGATTAACTATATCGCAGTTTGTATACTATGCTAGCGATACTTTTTCTTTTTTACCTTTACCGCACTCACTTTATATTCGGGTATTTTACACACAGGGTCGAACGCGGATGGCGTAAGCAAGTTCACAGGCGCTTCAGCGTAGTGGAATGGAATGAAAATAACCCCCGGATTTGCCCTTTCAGTCACTTTGGCTTTTACCTCAATACTGCCCCTTCTCGTTGATATCTCCACGATGTCGCCATCGCATATGCCGTAAGCGGCAGCGTCAGTCTCGTGGATCTCAGCCAGAGCCTCTGGGGCAATCTCTTCAAGTGGGGGACATCTTCTCGTCATAGAACCAGCGTGATAATGCGTGAGTATTCTCCCCGTAGTCAACACAAGTGGATACCTCTTTGTGGGCACCTCAGCCGGCGGTTTATAATCAACGGCTACGAACTTCCCTTTACCTCTTGAGAATTTGCCAACGTGTAGAATTGGAGTTCCCGGGTGATCCTCTTCAGTGCACGGCCATTGAATTCCGCATGCGGCGCCCGCAATTGAATCCGGTGTGATACCTCGATAACTCGGAGTTAATCTTGCGACCTCCCGCGTTATGTCATACACGGTCGAATATGCCATCCTGTACCCGAGTAAGCTGGACACTTCACAGATTATCTCCCAGTCAGGCCTTGCCTCGCCAGGAGGCTCGATAGCCTTACGAATTCGCTGTACTCTTCTTTCCGTATTCGTGTACGTGCCATCTTTTTCAGCAAAGCTGGCGCTCGGCAGGACAACATCCGCGAATTCCGCTGTTTCGGTCATGAATATATCCTGAACAACGAGAAACTCCAAATTCTTAAACGCCTTTCTTGAATGAGTGAGATCGGGATCAGTGATGAGCGGGTTTTCACCCATAACATATATCGCCCTGATCTCGCCGCGCAACGCGGCGTCCACCATCTCTGTTACCTTCAACCCTGGTTTCTCCGGTAACGCAACCCCCCATGCCTCCTCCATCATTCTGCGAGCGGCGTCGTCGGTAACCTTCTGGTATCCCGAATAAACGTCAGGCAGTGCTCCCATGTCACAAGCGCCCTGTACGTTGTTCTGACCGCGAAGAGGATTCACGCCTGTGCCCGGTTTCCCGATATTACCGGTGAGCATCGCCAGGTTAGAGATTGACATGACATTTTCTGTTCCGGTTGTATGTTGGGTGATACCCATGGAGTAAACTATGTTCGCTCTTGTCGCGGTCGCGAACATCTCCGCCGCCTTCTTTATGTCTTCTTCAGGAACGCCGGTTATTTTCTCGACTTTTTTTGGAGCATAATCGCGAAGGTGTCTTTTTAGCTCGTCGAAACCCTCGGTTCTTTCCCTGATGAAATCCATGTCATGGAGATTCTTCTTGATTATCCAGTGCATCATTCCATTGAGGAGCGCAACATCCGTTCCGGGCTTGTGGTTCATGACGATTTCTGCGAATTTTGAAATCATGATATTTCTCGGGTCGGCGACAATGAGTTTTTTCTTACCGGCGTTTACCGCTCTTATCAATTCCATGCTTATCACAGGATGAGTTTCAGTGGTGTTAGACCCGATAATAAAAGTCACATCAGCAAGTGCTAGATCCTCAATTGAGTTTGTCATCGCGCCAGACCCAAAGGTTTGAGCAAGACCCGCAACCGATGGGCTGTGACACAGTCGTGCGCAGTGATCAATGTTGTTTGTGCCAATCGCCGCGCGCATGAACTTTTGAAAAATATAGTTCTCCTCATTCGTGCATCTCGCGCTCGCAAGCCCCGCTATTGAATCAGGACCGTATTTATCTCTTATTCGAGACAAATTCTCAGCCACATATGAAACGGCCGTTTTCCAGCCGACACGCATGAAACTACCATCTTTCTGCCTTATTAGAGGACTCTTAAGCCTATCAGGGGAATTAACAAACTGATAACCGAATCTGCCCTTCACACACAGATTTCCTTTGTTAACTCCTTTGCCAACAGGCGCGGTTACGTTAACGATACGGTTCTCTTTTACCCAGAGGGTTATTGTGCACCCGACACCGCAGTAAGGACATATGGTGTTGGTTTTTTTCACGTCCCAGAGCCGTCCTTTTCCCTTTGAAATCTTTGATGTCAGGGCGCCCACGGGACACGCAGACACGCACTGTCCACAGAAAAGGCATGGTGAATCAAGCAGTGATCGTTCATAAGGAGTGCTGACTATTGCGTCAAAACCGCGCCTGACAAAACCGTAAACCCCTGCGCCAACGACATCCTCGCATATCCTGACGCATCTTCCACATAAAACACATTTGTTTGGGTCCCTCTCTATTAGTGGATTTCCGTTAAGGATTTCGTACTTGTGCGATTCTCCGGCATATGGACTCTTCCTGACTCCATAACGGTATGCGAGATCCTGGAGAACGCATAAACCTGCCGATTCACATGTCATGCAGTCCTCCGGATGGTCAGAAAGAAGAAGTTCTATGATAGTTCTTCTTATCGATTCTATCCTTTTCGTGGAGGTCCGCACCTCCATACCATCATTTATCTCAGTAGTACACGAAGGCAAAAATCCCCTTGCTCCCTTTACTTCCACAAGACAAAGGCGACAGGCGCCGTAAGGTTCAAGCCTTTCGTCGTAGCAGAGAGTGGGAATCCATATTTCATTTCGGCGCGCTACCTCTAAGATGGTCTCACCCTTTATACCCAAACATACTTTTCCGTCAATTTTCAGCTTAATCTCGCCGGACATAGGACATATCTCCTCCACGTCAGAACTAAACAGTGTACACCGCGTCGAATCGGCATCGCCTAACGCATTCCCTGCACTTTATACATTTGTCCTGATCAATTATGTGCGGTTTCTTCCTTTCACCGGATATAGCGCCACTCGGGCAATTTTTCATGCAGACGCCACAGCCAGTGCATTTCTCCGCATCTATGTGGAATGTGACGAGGTCAACGCACAGTCCCGCAGGACATCTCCTGTCCAGAATGTGAGCTAGATATTCATCCTTGAAATATCTAAGCGTGGTAAGTACCGGATTTGGCGCCGTTCCCCCGAGCTGACAAAGGGAACCCTCTTTAATATCTAATGCCAGTTTCCCTAGAAGGTCTATATCGTCTGGTTTACCTTCTCCCTTGCATATCCTCGTCAGAATTTCGAGCATTCTTTTTGTACCAAGCCTGCAGGGGACACACTTACCACACGATTCCATCTGCGTAAAGGTCAAGAAGTACCTGGCAAGATCCACCATACAGGTCGTGTCATCAACAACAACCATGCCACCGGACCCCATAATCGCGCCAGCGGCGGGAAGTGAATCATAGTCAACGGGTGTGTCGAGAAGAGACTCAGGAAGGCACCCGCCTGAAGGGCCGCCTATTTGAACAGCCTTGAATTTTCGTCCCTCCTTTATTCCCCCACCAACGCCGAAAATGACCTCTCGCAGTGTCGTCCCCATTTCAACTTCAGCAAGCCCTCCTCTTCTCACCTTTCCTGTGAGGCAGAAAACCTTGGTGCCCTTGCTACCCGATGTGCCTATTTTTGCGAACTTCTTCGCACCGTTGCGGATAATCCAGGGAACATTGGCAAAGGTTTCCACGTTATTGATATTTGTGGGCATTCCCCATATGCCCTTTTGGGCGGGAAAAGGTGGTCGGGGTCTTGGCATTCCTCTCCTGCCCTCAATGCTGGCGATAAGCGCCGTTTCTTCCCCACAAACGAAAGCACCTGCACCTTCTTTGACCGCAATGTCGAGAGAATATCCGCTCCCCAGTATATTTTCACCCAGAAAACCCCTGGATGTGGCATCAGCAATAGCTTTTCTCAGTCTTCTAACAGCAAGGGGGTATTCAGCTCGGCAGTAAATATAGCCATGGGTTGCGCCAATTGCGTAGCCCCCAATTACCATTCCCTCTATAACCGCGTGAGGATCCCCTTCGAGAACGCTCCTGTCCATAAAAGCCCCGGGGTCGCCTTCATCGGCGTTGCACACAATGTATTTATCCTTTCCCTCTGCCTTGGCGCAGAAATCCCATTTCTGACCGGTGGGAAAACCAGCACCACCCCGCCCTCTCAATCCGGAAGCGAGAACCTCTGCCCGCACCTGTTCTGGAGTCATGCTGGTCAAAACCTTTTTCAAAGCCTCGTACCCGCCAGTAGAAATGTAATCATCAATACTTTCCGGGTTAATAAGACCACAGCGAGCAAGCACTATACGTTTTTGCTTCTTGAGGAAATCGGCTTCCGGAGTCTTTCTCCCCTCAATAAGAAGCGCTTTGTCCTTCAGTATTTCTCCATTCAGGAGATGAGATTCCACAAGCGCAGCCACATCAGAAGGTTTGACCTCACCGTAGATGACTTTTGGCATGCCCTTTTTATCGATCTCGACAAGCACTTCCGCGAAGCAATATCCTATACAGCCGGTTTCATTGACCTCGACATCAAGACTTCGATTCCTAATTTCCTTTTTTATTTCCTCCATGACCTCGACGCCACCGGCCGCAATACCACAAGTAGCAAGACCCACAATAACTCTATCTTTAGCACTCAACGCATCTCGCCCCCAGAATAAGATCCACGCCTTTTACCAGTCTTAATTTTTTCTCTGCTTCATACTTTCTTTCCGCTGACTGAATTTTCCACCTGTCGATCTTTTCCCGATTTTTGATAGCTTTTTATCACATTTCTTGCTTTGTCGGGCGTCAACCTGCCGTGAGCAACACCGTCAACTATCATTATTGGAGCAAGACTGCAAGCGCCCACACAAACAACTTTTTCAACCGTGAACTCCATGTCAGGAGTAGTGCCACCTTCATCAGGCAGACCAAGATGCCCGCACACGGCAGCATCAATGTCTTCCGCCCCTCCGACATGACAGGCAGTCCCGTGACATATCCTTACAAGATGCTTTCCTATAGGCTCCAGACGAAACTGCGTATAGAAAGTGGCTACGCCGTAAACCTGAGCAAGGGTTCTACCCGTTGCCATCGCTATTTTCTCAAGCGTTTCCTCTGACAAGTAACCGAGAGCCTCCTGTGTTTCCTGGAGCACTGGAATCAGAGCACCTTTCTCCCCACTGTACTTCTTCAGGATTTTATCGACAATGGAGGCTCCCGCGTTTTTTTCGGAAGTCCTAACACAATCAGCAGGCATAGTCGTCACCTTTCGGCTATAAGAAGAAAATTTAGTCGTTTCTGTTACATCGTAAAACTCAACAGTGCTACAGCTGTAAATAAGAATCGGCGTAAAGCGTCTCCTCATGGAAAAGCTTAACGGTCTTGTGCACCGCGAGCTGATCTGGATCTGAAAGGTCCAATTCCCCTTCAATCAGACCTTCAGCTATAAGCGCCCATTTATACTCAGGACTCTCTTTCCTAGCCACCGCCATAAGTTTTTCATCGTTGGGATCAAGAATTGCGGCATCCATGCCGTGTCCCATCAAAACCGCAAGGTATATTCTATTCAAGAGGCTTTGAACCTCAGGAGCACATTTGTTGCTAACATTCGAAAGTCCGCAGATGAGTTGTGGTTTTTCGGGAAGTTCACTGAACATCTGAGTGGCTTTTACCAGAGCGTGAACCTGATCCTGAGCGACATTTATGGGTAGCACAATCGGGTCTATCCAGTAATCTTCCATAGGGATAGGCCTTTCCATTTCCACAAGATCAGGTCTCTCCCCCGCGAATACCATCATGAGATTGTAACCGTTCTCAACCCTCTCATTTTCATCTCTTGGAACGCCGGCTTCACTCGTGCAAAGACCTATTACCTTTGCCCCGTACTTAAGAGCAAGCGGCACAAGTCTCTTAATTCTCTCTGGAACATAGGAAATCGAGTTTATTATGGTGGGATTTTTAGCGATTTGAAGTCCAGCCTCTATTGCGTCCATGTTCATCGTGTCCAGAGACAGTGGCAGGTCAGTCACTTCCTCAATAGTCTGAACCATCCACTGCATCAACTCCGGACCGTTTTTAGTAGCGGGGCCGAGATTTATATCAATTGCGTCGGGATTTCCCTCGAGCTGCTTCTCGACCATCGCCTGAATCGGTTTCTTGTCCCGATTCTTCATCGCCTCTTTGATACTTGTCGTAATTACGTTGACCTTCTCCGCAATCGTAAACATATCGACCTCCTTATCAAACCATGCTTCCCTCTTTCTATCCTCATGTTCTACCTAACGCCCCAGAGGAATTATAGCCCTCCGGAAAGCTTTTTCTGCTCCATAAGAACTTCTGACGAAAGGCCCGGAAGTGACTGAAACAAACCCCATTTCGTAGCCTATCCGCTCAATCTTCTTAAACTCTTCGGGGCTGTAAAACTTTGCTACTGGCAAGCAATTTTTTCCTGGTTTCAAATACTGTCCAACGGTCAAAGCCACACAACCTGAAGCACGCAAGTCCGAAAGAAGTTCAATTATCTCACCAGAGGTTTCACCCAGGCCAACCATGAACCCGCTTTTAGTAAAAAAACCACGCTCGGATGCCATGCGCAGAACATTTAACGATCTTTCGTATAACGCCCTAGGTCTCACCTCCGGGTAAAGTCTTTTAACTGTCTCGATATTGTGGTTGAAAACATCCGGCCCGGCATCCAGCACTTTCTTAAGTGAAGCCGGATTACCTTTGAAATCCGGTGTTAGAACCTCAACTGTTACATCTTTAAGCTTTGCTTTTATGCTTTGAACAGTTTTAGCAAAATGCTCCGCGCCACCATCAGGCAAGTCATCTCTCGTAACTGATGTGACGACAACATGTTTAAGCTTTAGAGCCTCTGCAGCTCTTGCCACAGCCTGGGGCTCATCCTCCCTTAATGGGATAGGCCTGCCCGAATCGATAGCACAGAACGAACAGTTACGGCTGCAAACGTTTCCCATGATCATGAAGGTTGCTGTCCCGGAAGAATAGCATTCCCCGCGATTGGGGCATCTCGCACTCGAGCAAACCGTATTCAAAGATTCAGCCTTTAAAACGCTGGTAACAAGCCCGAAATCACCCCCGCCGGCGATTTTTCTTCTCAACCACATGGGCTTTCTATCCGGGAATTCTGCTTTATTTGTCCTCACCGGTGAAGAACCTCTTTCTCAACGTACGGGAAACTTCAGCAGTTAAAGCCAGGGATCGCTCGGCGACTTCACTTGTAGTGGAGCCCAGACCGCATGCTGGCGTTATCATTGATCGCTCTGCAAGAGCAGTGCGATCAATTCCCCTTTTTTCAAGAGTTTCAAACGAATTCTCTATTACTTCCACAATTTCGGCAACATCAACCTCAAAAGCGCGTTCATCATTGGGAATAACACCCCAAGCCACGGCTCCGCCTTTTTCGATGTGTTCGGCAATGTGATCGCTGTATGCAAGAAAGCCGTCGAGATAATCCCAGGCATCGAAATTGACAATATCCGGTTCGACCTCAAAAATAACGGACCAATCCGTATTGCCACAGCAATGAATACCCAACAGGTCCGCTTCGCATTCCTTCATCGAGCCACGTATATCTTTTATGATTTGTTCCTTGCTTACGCTCACCAGAGCGGATCCAACGGATACAAGGTACGGTTCGTCGAAAAACATTATTACCTTCGCGTCAGGGGCAATTTTTTTAAGCCTCTTAACCTGCCACGCAGCCTTGAGTGATAGCGCTCTGACAACAACTTCCTCGAGGGTAATGTCATACAGGATTGAACGCTTTTTTTGATCCGTGACCGTGAGCCCAAAAGAAATTGGCCCAGTTATCTGCCCCTTTATATAAGGCGCATTCTTTAACCTATTCGAAAAACGGCCGCTTAAGAAAACCGACAATCCAGAAGCGAATCGATCGCTTATTCTGAACCGCTCTATATCCCGCGTTTCGACCGCGCGATAGAAAACCTCGAGCTCATCAATAAAGCGCTCGTCTGTCTCAAGCCAGATTCTTCTGCCACCCTCATCGATGCGCACGCCCGGTATTCCCTCTGAAAACTGCACATACATGTTTTCGAGATAGCTGCGCGCCGGCAGTTGAGGCCACGGGGGCGCATCCGGAAAGGAGTCAACCATTAGACTGCAAGCCGCTTCCGGATCAAAGTGTGGAAGACTCCCGATTGCGGTCCCTAAAAACCGCGGTTGAAAATCCATCCCGTTCAGTCTTAATACATGCCTCTCTATAATTCGTTTATGTCGATCTCGGCTTCTTCAAGGATGCGTGGCACAACGTCTTCCTTGCCAATAGCCATTATGTGAACACCGTCGGCAAGACCCTCTTCCCTGATTTGTTTGATCTGGCGCGCCATAATCTTGATACCCACATCTATTGACTTCCCCTTCTCGGCAGAAGCCAACTCATCAATCAATTTATCGGGCACAAAAACGCCAGGAACATTTTTGTTCATGTATTTCGCCATACCCGCGGAAACAAGAAGAACGAGTCCTGCCTGTATTTTCACAGGATACTGCCTCGCGATCTTCATAAACTTCGCGAAGTGGTCCATATCGTAAATAGCCTGGGTCTGGAACCACTCCGCACCAGCCTCAACTTTTTTCTCAAATTTGATTAGCTGAGGCTCGAGAGGATTTGCCTCCGGGGTTACGATCGCGCCCTTGAAAAACTTCACTGGCTCGTTGAGCTCATTGCCTCCAAGATCTTTTCCATCCTCGAGAGAGCGAATTAGATTCAGAAGTTGAACGGACTCCAAATCAAAGACAGGCTTCGCGTCCTTATGATCCCCCACTGGAATTGAATCACCAGTAAGACAGAGAACGGAACGAATTCCCCTGGTATACGCGAAGAGAAGGTCAGCCTCAATCGCAAGCCTGTTCCTGTCTCTACAGGTAATCTGCAAGTTAGGCTCTCCCCCTCTCTCTTTGATAAGGATTGCTGTCGCAAGAGAGGGGTAACGCATTACCGAGCTCTGGTTATCGGTGATGTTCATTGCGTGGACCTTATCTTTTAAAAGGTCTATATGCTCGATCATCTCGGTGATATCCGGACCCTTTGGAGGACCTATTTCCCCTGTCACGAGAAACTTACCGGAATCCAGTATCTCCTTTATCGAAGGCTTCGCATGCTTGACTTTGAGCTCCTCAAAGACTTTGTCCATATTACTCACCTGCATCACCGCCCCTCTTCCGCTCTATTACATGTCGTCCAGGCTTGAGGACGGTATTCCAGTTCTTGGGTGGCTGATACGCCTTCATTTTCTCAAGTTTTCCCTCTCTCTCAAGCTGCTGGTATATGAGTGTCCACGCGCAGTCTTTTTCAGGATCAACCTCGCATTTTCCTTCGTTCGTGCCGCCACATGGTCCGTTTAGGATTCCCTTATGGCACCTTGTTACCGGACAAATAGCTCCCGTTATGTCCAGAAGGCAATCCCCGCAAAGCCTGCACTTTTCTTCGAACTGCCCGTACCTTAAAACATTGCCGAGAAAAAGGGTATCGTTCGCCGGAAAAACCGGTTTTTCAACTCCCGCTCGAGCTGACTGGCAACCGGCACCACAACTCATGACGAGCAGCGCGTCCGCCGAATCGATTTCTTCCTTGTGAGCCCGAAACTCCTTTTTTGCATCGAGCTCGTGGCAGCCTACTTCAAGGACAACAGAGCCGGTGACTGTCTTGCCTTCAGAAGTGAGCCTCTCAGCCATCTCTTTCACTTGCTCTTCGCCACCGGTCTCACAAAGGGTGGCGCAATCACCACAACCCACCAAAAACACTTTCTCCATGCCATCGAGTTCTTTCAGTATTGCCTCGAAGGCTTTCTGTTTTGTTACTATCATCTGCTCCTCCTGTTCGATTACGCCTTATGAGCCAGCGGAAACGTAATTTCTCAAGTATACAGGTATGTCCGCCGCCTCCCTAGGACCTATGAGAATCTCCCATTCAGGAAGTTCTTCATCAAGTTCGCCTGATATCTGAGCCACATAGCCGGGGATTATCAGTTTTCTATGGTTTATCTTTTCCGCGATTCCACTGGTGTTTATGAATTTGGCTATTGTCTCGGGCACAAACTTACCCGCAGCCCATGCTGTAAGAACAGATTGCCCCTCAGAATCAACTATCCCGAGCCAGGAATCAACCTTGCTCGCCTCGATTTCACCTGAAACTATGAAGTACGTTAGCGAAAAGTTCGTGGTCACAAGCAATGGAGAATCAGGTCCGGGTGAACCAATTTCGTAAATCTTGCTGTCCACGGCCATCGGCTTTTGCGGGTCGGTATAAATATTTTGTATTTCCACTTGAAGCGGGTAGTGTATCCACGCCTCGGGAGATGAGAGAACGACTATGTCGGCATATTTTGCAATATAAACCGCCGCGCTCGCGCCTTCGAAGAATATATCGTCCGTTTCCTCGCATGGAAGAGCGATGGTTGGAAAACCAAAAGGTTTAAACTTCGAGATCAGCGCCGCGCGTCTTATTGCTGTCAAAGCCTCGAAAGTGTCTTTGAGGTTCCTCGTGCCAGGGTCAAGGACAAGATCCTTCAAATCCAAGGCAGCCGCTTTTTCCGAAAGTTCGGCCAGGCTTGAAAGGCCATTACCTTTTATCACAAGCGGCAGTCCTTTCTCCTTAGCAAGCGCACCCATGGAATCGATGTTTTCCGCTGTTGCACAGTAAAGGAGAGGATTTAGATCAGCGATCACATCTATTGCCGCCTTCATTATTTCAGGATCCTCGGTCATCGGCATTATAGCAAGGTCACACATTCCCCTGACCGACTCAAGGCAACTCTTAAACTTCCCGGCATCGCAAGACTCACATTTGACCGCAAGCAGCTTCACCTCAAGACGCTGACCGACACGCTCCCATGAATTCGATTTGGTTTTTTCCACAGCAGCAGAAAGTTCGTCATCCGACATGGTGTCGGAAACCCTGACTCCCATCACTGTAGGATTGATAAACCTTTTCTCATGCCTGAACAAAACGAGTTCCTCGCCGATTTTGAATTGTTTATCCCCTTTGCCAACAACAATCCCTCTTATCGGCGGAGCGGCAGCATCAGCTAGCGCCGCTTTTGCTTCGTCGGACACATAAGGACAGTCCTCGAGCTTTGCCTGTCCACCGGCTAGTTTCATCGCGAAAGCAAGGCAGGTGGGAAGGTTGCACTCTCCGCAGTTAGTCTTCGGGAGCAGTTTGAAAATATCAAGACCACTCAGTGCCATCTTCTTTCTCCTTTCTTCATACCTCCATCCGAACGAATTTCGTTTTCAATTAGCTACATGATGATCGGTTCCATGGTGAGAGCTGGATGGCCCTTCTCCTCAAGCCATGGCAGAATCTCTTCCTCGGTCACTCCTACGTCCTCATCGGCTATTTTATCTACAAAATCTGGCGTACCGAGCTCTTCTGCCGTCTTTTTCAGCTGCTCGGCCAAAGTCTCTTTCAGTTCTTTTGGCATCCATACTATGCGATGGAAGCCACCATCAGCGCTGATAAACTTCTTGCTCGTTATATACACTTTCCCGATGCCCATGA